>JACRMB010000005.1:300000-417889 GCA_016235065.1 Actinomycetota bacterium
GTCTCTGGGAATGAAGGTCTGGATAACAACGAACGGCTCACTGCTCACACGTGACCTGATGACTGAACTGCTGTCGGCGGGACTCGATGATATCAATGTCAGCCTTAACGCCGGGGCCACCGAGGAATATGCCCTGGTGCATACGAACCAGGATGCCAACCGTTTCGAAGAGATAGTGAATAATCTGGTATGGCTGAAGGATCACAAACTTCATGGCGGGTTTGACACTCCACGGGTGACGATCTCCAATGTCGTCAGCAACCTGAACAGTCACAGGGTAGTGGATATGATGGATGTTGCCGTGAAGGTCGGTGCGGTGAGCGTCACTTATCGCCCGATTGACATTTGCCCTCAAACCGAGCGCTTCGCGCTTGGTCCCGCTGACATGGAAATACTAGCCGGAGGATTCGCGGCAGCTGCCGAACTGGGTAAAAGCAAAGGGATTGGAAACAACATCGACTTTTTCTACCGGCTGCTGGCGCTTCGTGAAGCCGGTAATATCCCTTCCCCCTGTTTCGCCGGCTGGCTTTACCCCTTTGTTCTCGCAAACGGCGATGTTACCTATTGTTGTATCAGCCGCGAAGTGCTTGGCAATCTAGAAGAGCGCAGTTTTAAAGCTATCTGGTTCGACCCCCAGCGGCGTTATCTGAACGACCAGGCCATACGAATCCACAAGACCCAGACACCCTTGCCCAAAAGCCGCTGTAGCGGCTGTGAGCTGACCCTTTCAAATCAACGTATCTATGATCGGCTCTGGCCCTTGTGGGGCCGCCCCTGTTTCACACCTTCCTGTCCCTGATTCCTCCGCGCGCGAACTGTCTCGTCATGTTCCCATAAGCTCCGGATCCTTCAAGCCTTCCTGATGCTCATGGTCTTGATATATACCCATTGTCATAAACATACTTAAAGTCTATCATTGGTTAAGAAATGACTCCGGTTTTACACCATCGTTTTTTCATTAGGGACTATGGGGATGCAAGATCTGAACACGAGGGCTACTACGACTTACCTCAAGGGCATCGCCATCACCGGTGTTGTAGTCGGTCACACTTTATTTCACTATGTTCCAGGGAGCTTGAGTAAAACCGCCGGTCTGGAAAATTGCATGGTCGCGATTTTCTTCGTGCTCAGCGGATTTGGTATTTATCATTCTCTGGAAAAAAGCTTGAGCCACAGTGAAGGAAAGAAGCGGGCGCTCGCCGTTTATTTCAAAAACAGGGCCTGGCGGATATACCCTCTTTTTTGGTTATCCCTGTTTTTGACTCCCTTCTTCGTACAACAATTCGTTGGCTGGCATGATTTCAGCCCAGGGTTAGTAATCAAATATTTGGGTTTTGCGCCGTTTATCGACGAGTATCCCAAACCCGCCGATTTCATGTGGTTCATACATGCACTGATCCCGTGCTACCTGCTGGCACCGATCCTGTATCTGCTACTCAAATATTTAAGACCAGCGAAGTTCCTCGCCGTGAATTTACTTTTCATGTTGCTGTTCGGGTTTCTGTCAATCTGGGTTCTTGGGCATACAGGCGTACTTCCAGTTCAAACTTTCGTCTATCGCAGTTTTATCTTCGGGAATATATTCCTGTTTGCCATAGGAATGTCAATCTCGCCCTTGTTTTCAATTCTTAAGCATGTATTTCGTAATCGCCTGCAAGGTTATTTGCTGGTCGGCTTATCATTGGTTCTTTTCACGGGCTCGCTGCGATACTCCCGCACACAGGATATCCTTTTCGCAAACTCAGGAACCTACCTTGCTCCCATATTCTTTATCAGCGTATTTATTCTCTGCCTGACAGTAATCGCGTTGAACCCGATACTGCCTTTCAGGTCACTATTCAGTTTCTTTGGTACGCATTCTTATTCCATCTACCTATTCCACATTCCATTCTGGGGGCTATTATCATCATTAGGCATCGTTTACTCCTTTTCGCAAACATCCGATGCGCAGGCTGGAAACGTACCAATGACGCTATTGCTACTGCTACCCTTTTTCGCATTTTGCGCTCTGTTGGATGCCATGCAAAATCGGTCTGGCGATATATTCAGAAATTGGCGGAACCTCATGGGCGCTTATCCATCCAAGCTGGTACCCCAGGAGATCAATGCAGATGAAGAGAATTTGATACAGGGTGACAAGTCCAGTTAAAGAATCAATAAAAACACATTCAGGGGAAATGCCTCAGACTTCTGATAATCCTTTGTCAGTGAATTGGCGATCGCCCTGGATGACGCTTTTGACGCTGATCCTGTTTATCGGCCTGGCATTACTCTCTTACTGGTCGATTATGAACAATACTCAGGTAGCGGATGATTGGGGCCTTCTATCCAGAACGGTCCAGATCCCATCTAGCGAACTCTGGCGCCTGTTCCTGGTTCAGTCGCCATTATTTATCAGGCCTGTACCATTCTTTACCGTATGGATTTTTTATCAGGTTTTTGGATTGAATCCGATGCCTTCGCATTTGCTCAATGTGATCGTGCATGCGATAAATGCCTGCCTTCTCATATGGGTTCTCGGCAAATTCAGCGTTTCCCGGCTCACCTGTTACCTGGCCGCTATTCTGTTTCTGGTCACTCCAATCGGCGCCGAGTCGGTGGGCTGGACCACAGGCAGGTTTGGTGTCATTTGCCTCTTCTTTATTCTCCTGACACTAGGTTTTTACGTGACATTTCTTCAGAATGGACGCCAGCGTTATTTCCTGGCCGCCCTTCTTACGACAGTTGCAGCCTGGTTCAGCAAGGAACCCTCGATGATCCTGGTCATCCTTATTCCTTTGCTGGAGTTGGTCTTTTTAACGGCGCCATCAGATGATCAATCCAAGCGCAGCTTCAAAACGACTTTAAGACTCAACTTCAGGCCGATATTGATCAGGTTGTCGATCCTGTTTTTTTTGTTTGCAGCTTATATAGCTTTGCGATACGCGATAATGGGAAGGCTGGGAGGCGCTCCCTATGTACCTCTCTTCGGCAAGCCTAACCTCAGGGCGATCGCAGTGACATTCGAAGCGCTATTGGCTCCATTGGACCGGTTGGAAGTCTCAAGAAACATCATGCTTCCAATAGCCGCTTACGTCGGTACTCTATATTTGATCTCGCTAAGTCTGGTTGTCCTGAACTGGAAAAGGTCTGCGGCCGCATCACATCGCGCCTGGCTCTTTTTTGCTTTGTTTTTCGCCATTACGTTGGTGCCTATCTACTCTTTTGCATTCATGACCGGTCTCAGCGCCTACCTGATCAACAGCCGTATGTTTTATCTTCCATATGCAGCTTTCATATCAGTCATGGTAATCGGCTTGCTGGAATTCGGGTGGAAGAGCCCAACCTGGCGGATAATAGTAGCAATGGCCATCCTGCCGTTAGTGCCAGTCTTCATCTGGGGCCTGAATCAAAACAATAAAGTCTGGGAAAGAGCGTCGGTGATCGCCTTCAACATCCTCGATGAGACACAGGAACAACTGCCTGATCCCCCACCCGATGCAAAACTGTATTTCCGGAACGTTCCCAGACTGGAGGGAGCACATATCATGGCTTCAGCGCTGAAGGAATCGTTACAGCTTAAGTACGATCGGCGGGACATAGAGGTCTATTATGTGAATCCTGACCCGAACCTGATAGATTTCTTTCCCGACAAGGCTGCTGAATCTGGTGACGGCTACCTTTTTGATTATGACTGGGATTCTGGACGCCTGTCACTTGTCAGAGGCCCACAAGCGGCGCCCTAGACCTTTCTGCGGCTCCCGCCTTAACGCGCCAGCAGTCGAAAGTACTCTTCTTCCATCTTGCCTGTCATCCCGTCAGCTGTGAACTGCATTTCCCACAATCTTCGTGCAGCAGCGCCCATATTTTCCCGCTCATCATCATTATTAAGCAGCGACGATATTGCGGTAGCCAGTGCATCTGAATCGCGGGGATTCACCAGCAAACCGGTTTCACCCTCAACAACAACCTCAGAAACTCCGCCTACATTGCTCGCTACCATCGCTTTGCCAGACATAGCCGCTTCCAGCAAAGATAGTGGCAGGCCCTCTGAAAGCGAAGGCAGAACGAGCAGATCAGCCATAGCTATGATTTCAAGGGCGTTGGTTCGCATTCCCATCAATGTGAACCTGCCGATTAAAGGAGGCTTTTCCGCCCTCTGCCTCAACGCTTCCTCCATCGGTCCCTCTCCAACCACAAGGAACCGTGCCTCTGGCAACTTCATCAGCACTGACTCGGCCGCGTCAGCCAGATAGCCCACACCTTTGTGAAAAGCGACCCTGCCTACGAACACAACCAGCCTGTTTCCAGATTCGTATCCAAGACCGGCTCGCAATGCTTTAACAGTCGCGGCATCGGCTCGATGATCCTCAATACCGTTGTGGACGACAACCACCTTTGCCTCAGGCACTCCCAGCCCTTCGACAATATCTTTCCTGGTCGCCTCGCATACAGCGATGAACAGATCAGCAAGGCGGCCGGTAAGCCGGTCGATCCAGCGATACTGGAGGCCGCGCGCCTTGCTTTTGAGAACTCCGAACTCGGTTTCATGCCCAAATGAGAACTGGGAATAAGATCCATGAGCCGAAGCAACGAGCGGTATCCGCCGCCTTCCAAATAACGTCAGTCCCATAAAAAAACTTGCTCTTGGGCCATGAGTGTGGATGATTTCCGGTGCCGACCTGGCAACAGCCGCCCTCAAAAACCGGATCGTCCGTATCAGTGTCAGAGGATCACGGCGAGACTTGCTGCTCAGATGGGTCACTACCGTGACCTTAAAACCAGCACGCTCATAAGCGGAGACCATGGGGCCATCGCCCATGCACAGAATTTCAACCACATGCCCTCGAGCTGCTAAACCCTTGGAAAGCGTCAGCACGTGAAGCGGCATACCCCCATAGCCCGCATTGGCTGGAACCTGGAGGATCCTCATCCTATTTTCTGACCTGGACCATCACATAAGGATTGAGGCTGGTGGCCCTCATTGCCGCCGGCATGTCATTTATCCAGACTTCTGCCAAGCGCCCGAACGGCCTTAAAAATCCAGAACCGAATATGGTAAGGCCAAAATAGCCTTTTATCGGCAGCGCTTCCATTTCGTGCGCGCCCCCGTGCTTGATGAAAAGTTGCTCGACTTCGCTGTATGAAAGCAGATGGTACTTGCCCCAGGTGCGGTGAATATTCAATCCCGTCTTTTCAAACAGAAAATTTCGCAGGCGGAAAACAGCCGTATCCGGACTGAATCTGTCACTTGCCGTGTGTTGAGGATCGATGGGAAAACGCTTGTTGGGACAGGCTATAAGCATCCTGCCGCCGGTTCTGGTCACTCGAATCAGTTCATCAGCATAAAATTGACGCGCCGACCGGTAATCATCGGCCAGGGTACAGTCACCATCGATCGTTCCGATATGTTCGATCACGCCCATCGATAGAACAACATCGAAATACCCGTCTGGGAAGGGAAGACGAGCGGCATCGCAGCAGAAAAAACGCCCGGGGTCATTTCCATCCTTTGACCAGTACTCAGCCAGACAGGGCAGATCTATCCCATATGCATCATAACCACGCTCAATTAGATTTTTCACCGTCCTGCCGATGCCGCAACCAGCATCCAGGATGCGCTCTGCCGGCTCCCTGCGCAGATATGGAATCAGATATTCCTCGTCTATTCTCTGGGCTCCGGCTGATGCCTGATTTTCGGCGTGCTGGTTGGTTGTCGAATCTTTTTCGTACACATCTGGATCCGCAACAAACTCCAAGAAATCATATCGATTCGTCCTGTAGCCCCTGCAACAATCACCGCATCTCACCCCATCCCCGTCCGCGACAAACTGACCGTGGCATTCGGGGCAAACCAGCATTTTGACTGAATTTATTATTTCTTTCAAAACTTCCTGCCCAATTCCCCATCTGTTTTGACCGTCGCCTTGATCAATTTGAATCTGGCTTATATGTCAACGTTTTTTTGCACACTCTCAATGAGAACCTATTGATAATATTAACAGGAGATGGGGGGTATTATAAGAAAGCAGCATCTGATGTCATCAGCTAAAGCGCCAACGTGGCAAACGGAGTTGCTGGTGCATTTGGTTTCTAATTAAGGCACAGTTAGAATTAGATTATCCGCAGGATCAATGCCTTCCCTATAAGGATGCTTCAATTTGGCAAGACTGTCTCCAGAGCACGAATTAATACTCGCCTGCGCAAGGAGTACCTTGGATGACAGCCAGACGTTCAAGGCAAAGCGTCTGTTGCAGGAGCAGATCGACTGGCCTCGATTGCTCGATCTGACAAACCGCCACCTGGTTACTCCCCTCGTATTTCATTATCTTGATTCCGCCGGGCTCGTCGATGCTGTTCCACCTGACATTCTTGCGAGAATGCGTCATTTCACAGTCGCGAATCTCGCACGTAATATGCAGCGTTATGCGGAACTGAACCGCATCCTGGATTCTTTCACCGCCAGCGACATACCGGTCGTTGTCCTAAAGGGAGCAGCCCTGGCAAAGACGGTTTACGCAGATGAAAGCTTACGCCAGTTCGGAGATATCGATGTACTTATACCTCGCGATGGCCTGGCTAGAGCAAAAGCAATCATGATCGAATCGGGTTACACCCTTCTCAAGGACAATTATCCTGTTCCCGATCACCTCAACGAAGAGCTTGGTTGCGAATGGACTTATTACAATTCGACCACAGTCATGGAGATCCACTGGAACCTGATTGACCTTAAGGCTCCGTTTAATCTGGACCCACCTGGAATGATCGAGCGATCGATCCCGCTTTTATTGAATGATCACAAAGCATTGGCGCTGTCGCCTGAGGACGAGCTCATTCATCTGTGCATCCATCAGTACAAGCACCACTGGCAACAGCTTCGGGACCTTTGTGATATTTCAGAGCTTCTGCGCTACCACGATGTTTCACTTGACTGGAGTCAGACTCTTGTTCGCTCGTCTGAAGTCGGTGCCGACAGATGCCTTTTTTATACTCTTCTACTCTCAAAACGTTTACTTGACGCACCCGTTCCTGACGACGTCATCTCGATTCTTTCTCAACGCGTCAGTCCGGGTGTTATTTCCAGGAGTATCTTCGATCTGATTGAAAAGAGCACCCTGACATTCGACTCACCCCATGGCTTCTGGCCGTTAATACTCGTTAAAGGCTTTTCCGCCAAGGTACAGCTCGTCAGGGAAACTTTCATTCATGAGAACAACATCGGCGAGGGCAAGACAGAGGAACCATCAGACAAGAATAAGAATATTTTACAAACCCCCACCCGTGTAGTATTACGTATGGTACGTTCACTGATGGCTTACAGAAATCTGGTGTGGATATTGTTCGTCAATCTTTCCAGGAATGTTTCCAAGAAGTTCCCTGCGTCACGGCGACGCGGCTGACATCTCCGCTTATTCATTTCCCCCATTCCAGCCACCGTAGACTATGAAGGATTTTGTCATTCCCAGAAAACTCTCTTTTTCGAATGTGGCATCCGGGAACAGGTCCGCGAATTCTTTTCCTGTTAACAGCCTGATACTTTTTGCCAGCTCCCGCGCTTGCTCGCGATCGCCTATTTTTTCAAACCAACCAAGGGAAAAGTGGTTCAATAACCATGCACGTATTGCGATTGGCAAAAACTGAAAAAGCGGAAATACGGTGTGTGGCTCAATCGGGAAATACCGGTTCGGAGTCTGAACAAAGTAGCTGTGACCAACGCGCTTGATCTCCCTGGCCATCGATCTCTGATCATCATAAGTACCGACATGCTCTATCACCGAATTCGAAAATACCACGTCGAACTCCCCATTCTCAAATTCCGGCATACTTCTTGCGTCTCCAACCATGCTGCGAAAGCCAGGTTTGTCCACTGCGATGGGCATGACGTTCAATAGAGTGATATCGTTCGCTTCCGGATTCAGCAAACCAGTCGTCTCCCAAAAATTCTGTGTGCCGCCAAGATCGAGTATCTTCAACGGTTTCGGTTTGCTTTCAATCAATGATCGAAAAAGAGCATGCCTGCCCGCACGACACCTTGCTGCTACAGATCTGTCATTTGTGAAATCAGCAATATTCTTAAAGAATAATCTCATCTTCATCCCCAGCTTTCCTTGCCCGGTGCAATCAATCCAAGATGGAGTTTACCTTAAAAAACGAGGTATGGCCGAATGCGGAACGCATCGACGCGCAGACTAAACAACATCGAGTGTCGGGTTGCAGCTAGTTAGGGAAATTATATACGTTGCCGGCGTTATCAATCCCGGATCCACGCATATAGACTCGAAAACTGGTAACGCCTGAGGGAATATAGTACTTCATGGTAAATGTAGTCGCGCCTCCAGGAGAGAAGTCTCCAATAGGCAACGGGAGTTCCTGCGCAACATCTACACCGTTGCTCAAATCAACTCCATCGATGTTGACACCCCGCACGGCCCCATTGCCTGTATTTGTGATGGTGAAGTCATTGGACATATTCCTGGAAAGATAATCAGAGTAGCTGCTCCAGTATGAATTTTGCGATCCAAGCCGCAGATTCACCGTTGTATTTGTTTCCAGGTATGTCTTCAGCTTCTGGAAGGAAGGCTTTGGTTCATAAAGATAGTGGCCGGTGGGTACGCCATCGCCGTATTTGTCAGAGTATAAAAGTCCAAACCCCGACTCTTTGTCTGACGAACTGTACCAGGCGCGATCCATCACACGGAACAGGGTAAAGACCTCGACGGACGGATAACGCGTTTTGACTGTTTCCAGCGCGTCGATCATATAATCTCCCTGCTGGGATTCCGTTAACTTCCAGGAGCTGTCCCCAGTGGTCGTCCATCCTGCTTCAGTTATCCAGATAGGCTTGGCCGTGTCACCATTAGCGTCCATTATCTGCCGCACGATGCCTATTTTGGCAAACACCCAAGAAAGGCTGGGCTTTTGATTATTGGTATAAGGGTGCAGGTTCGCCCGATCAAAGAACGGGCCTCCCCCGTTTGCGTAAACAGTACTAATATACTGGTCTGACCATAATGCAATCGGGCCGCCCATTATGATCACACTGTCTGGATTAGCCTCTTTAGCGCGGCGGTATGCTGTCTTAAGCATATATGTATAACCTACAGCGCGCTGCTGGATCGAAGTCTGATCGCCTGTTATCCAGTTCCAGTCCGGTTCAGACCATATCTCCCAATAATCGATACGGCCCTTGTAGCGCCCGACGACGTCATAGACGAAATTACCATAATCCTCGACAAACTTCTGAAATTCAGGATTATTCGGATCGCCATTACCTGGTATAAAGATACTGTTGCTGTTGCCGTTGGCCCATGAAGGCGAATTGTACAACATCCCGTAAGTGGTAATGCCTCGCTGTCTGCCCATCGCCTCTACTTTGTCCAGCAGGCTGATGGCTCCCGGATCCAAACCGGACTGCCCATCGCCCGGTCTTGTGGGCTGCCAGTCTTTCCAGGAGATCCACTCGTGATGCCAGGAGATGCCAAGCTCCTGCATTCTATCCATGCCGGTGCGAGCCATTGCCTCCTTTGTTCCAAACTGGTCATCGCTACCCCAGGCGTATGGTTCGCCAACACCAACTTCAACAGCCAAAGCAGGCGCAGTCGAATAAAGAACTGAAGCAAAAAACAGGCAGGAAACTATCAAGAACTTGCGCAGCAACTGTACCGACTCCCCATTGGTAGCTAGGCTGCCTCCCCCGAGGCCCTTGGCTTTGCGTCCCCACCTCACAGTGGGTTTGCCCTTTCTTGGAGCTATTAGTGATATCGGAGCAGATTAGGTTATCATTAAATAGCCCAATTCCTGATGAAAACGCAGGCTTATCCTTCAATAAATCAGTATCGGCCGAAAGACAAATTTGAAATTGTACGAAATGACAGGCCCTTGATATAGTTAAATGCGAAGTATTATTGAAACTCACCTAATGCTACTTTCATATCTATGATGGCGAAAGACGCACCCCCGGCGAAATCCCAAGACCTGCAGATACAACCTCCCAGAGTAAATCTGTTAGGAGTGAGCGTTGATTGCGTGGACATGCAGGAAGCGCTGGATATAGTAGAGGGTTTCATAGTTTCAGGCGAGCCCCACTATGTAGTCACACCCAACCTGCATTTCGTGGCGTTAGCTGACAAAAACCTGCTTTTTCGCAATGCTATCAATAACGCCGATTTATGCCTGGCAGACGGAGTCCCCCTTCTTTGGATTTCCCGCCTGAAACGCGTCCCCCTGAAAGGGCGGGTAAATGGCACCGACTTTGTCCATGCACTTTGTGAAAGGCTGGCGCCCACGACCTGGCCGATATTCCTTCTGGGAACAACTGAAGAAAACAATGCGGCGGCCGCGAGGAATCTTGAGAAGCTTTACCCGGGCCTCAAAGTAGCAGGCCGCTATTCACCACCGTTCGGATTTGAGGATTCATCAGAAAGCAAAAAGATCTGTAACCTGATTATCGAATCCGGTGCGAAGGTCGTATTCGTCGCATTCAGTGATCCAAAGCGCGAGTTATGGATCGTAGATAACTACAAGAGCATGGGGGGCCCGGTTTGTATAGGGATCGGCGGCTCCCTTGATTTTATTGCCGGCTCTGTTCGCCGCGCCCCTGTATGGATGCAACGCAAAGGCCTGGAGTGGTTTTTCCGGGTTGTCGTCGAGCCGCGTCGCCTGGGTAAACGCTATATGCGGGATATATTTGACGTCTTCAGGATTGTCATCAGGTCAGTCGGCGAAAAACGTCACTAGAACCGCCTGAACGCTGTACGTCCCTTTTCAGGCCACAAATTCCGCATCAGCTTCATGCGATATCCGCTGCAACGCGCCTTCAGCAAAGCCAATGTCCCAGTAAACCATACCCAGCATCAGTGCCGGAAAAGCCGTCATGAACTTGAGCACATGCCACCGCCCTGCCCCGACCACCCGGATGAATATCTTGATTATTTTGATCAGTGAAAAGGCAGGCAACAGAATTAATGGCATTATCCCTTTGTAGATAAAATTCTTGTAGTGTATTTTTCGATAGCCGATAATGAATCTGCCTGCCAGTCTCTGGTTGGCTAGAAAGCCTTTCAGGTTTTCACGGAAGATATGATATATCCGTGCCTCGGGGATAAACCAGACCTTTGTTATCCTATTTACGCTCAATCCAAATAATACGTCCTCCGCGGCCCGTATCTCTGGAAAACCGCCGACTCTTTCAAATATTTCGCGATCACAATACATGTTACATGAGGGCACATACTTACGCGCCTGCCTGCCGCCTGAATCAAGACACTCATAGCACTGCATGTAATATTGCGCGATGGCAACCGGCCTGTTCTTCTGGAATGGCGGCAAAAAGATCGATCCTCCTCCGCACAGGCATCCATCCTGATAAGCCTTCAGTATGCTTTCGATCCAGCCCGGGTAAAGGTAAACGTCGGCATCGATGAACACCAGCAGCTTTCCTGTTGCCTGCCTTGCTCCCACGTTCCTTGCAATAGCAGGCCAGGTTCGCTCATCAAGTCTGATTACTCTCAAGTGATCCATTTGTATCTGACACAGAAAGTCATAAGTCTTTGAATCATCCGATGAGTCCACAATGATTATCTCGTTGATAAGCTGTTCCCGCTGCTCCCGCAATCCCTGAAGAGTATGCCTGATAGTATCTATGCAATTATATGAAGGGATTATTACCGAGACAGAAGTGTTCATAAGCGGACTGACTGAATCAGGTTTGCGGGTTTCAGGTGATACATAAGCGCCCAAAATGACCTTCCGGAATTGCTTTTTTCCCTATGCCAAAACAGGAATACAGGAGCCGTCAATAGTCGAAAGGCAAATCCGGCCACGTTTAGCATATATAAGAACAATACATCGGCTATACCGTAATTCTTTCGAAAAAATCGTAGCTGGCTTCTGTAGTAATTCTGAATGCTGACTTTTTTATTTCCCGACGAACTGCCACCTTCGTGATGGACGATTGTCGCCTCTGGTACGTACAGTATTTTATATCCCGCCCTGGCACAACGAAGACACCAGTCAGTCTCCTCAAAATACAGGAAGTAGCCCTCATCCATGAGACCAATCCTGTTCACAACATCTTTCTTGATCATCAGGCAGGCTCCACTGACCTGTTCCATTTCCTGTTCCTTGTCATAATCAAGGCCCCCTCCATAATAAGAGTTCAGGGCGGCGTTGTGAGGGAACAATTTTCCGAAATAGAACATTTCAGCTGCCAGTCGGGATAGCGTCGGCAATTTTTTGGGCAAAACCTCGGTCTGAAGACGATGGTCCGCATAAAATATCTTGGGGCCCACGATCCCCAGGTCTTTCTGAGCCGAAAGCTTTTCATACAGGATCTGGATGGCGCCGGCGCCAAGAACGACATCCGGATTCACAAGTGCTATTACTTCGCCGGACGATGCTATGATGCCGGCATTATTGCCTGCTGCGAAGCCACGGTTCTCCGGTAGCTCCATGAATACAACATCCTGGTGATCAAGCTGCAGTTCTTTCAATCCCGAATCAGCAGAGTTGTTGTCGACGACGATGACTTCATAGCTGATATCGAGATTTGAACCTTTTATTGAATCAAGGCAGTGTCGCAGCAAGCGCGAAGACTTGTAATTGACGATTATGAATGAGAGATCCAATTTCAGACTCGTGCTTTGTACTAACGACCGATCCGATGATCGGCTGTCAGGCAGCAACAGTTACTGACTCGGCTTCAGAATTATTCGACATGTCTTTCTCTATCCTGGCGAGAGCTATGCCCAATCCCATCGTAAGCCAGAAAAATTTGGCCACTGTAGTGAAGGATAGCGCATCAAAAGTCGCGCACATTATCATGAATGCCACCCCTGAGGAAAGAATCGCAATACGCAAATCATGGACCTCATTGCCAAACTCTCCAGGCAGTCTGCGCCTTCGTGTAAAAACCGTGAAAAAACCAAACCACATAAGGGCAATGGAACAAATCCCCAGCGCACCCATCTCGACGATGGCTCCAAGATAATAGTTATCCGTGTAGATGAAAGATTCGGAGACACCCCTTCCGTACGGCAGTGTATGGCCCGTTACCTTTCCAAGTCCTATTCCTGATAGTTCATGCCCCTCCAGCAGCAGGAATGCTTGAGGCCAGTCTTCTGTCCTTGATTCCACTGCACTGTCCTTTGTCAGCGTCTCGGGCTTGCTGACGTCCAGCACGGCCCCAACCAGGCTCGGAACCAGGGCAAATGAAAGTAGCGCTGCTGACGCCATTATGACTATGCCGGCTCGCAGTAGTGGCTTGTTTGACAATATAGACAGACAGAGTACCGCGCCTACTGACGCCAAAACGGCACCACGAGTCACGGTCAGCAATAGAGCGGCAGCAATCAGTGCCAGCGCAATCAGAGGCAGGGCCATCTGTTTTCGCGATTTTTTGGCATACGCAAGGAAATACAATACCAGCGGAAGTGTCATTGCCGCCATCAATCCTACTTCATGAGGACTGATAGTAGTGGAGATAACCCTGATGATGTCCTCCCTCGTCAAGATTTCAACGGAAGGAAAAATCGAGCCTCCAGTGGCTAAAGGTGTTACTGGAGGAAGGTATCTCAGCAGCCATTCAAAAAATCTGAAACTGGTTGCGTATTCGATTATTCCTACAGCTCCCACAATCGATACCAATGCGCAAATCAGCACTACGAATCGACGCAGCTGTCGCCAGTCTTTCGGTATATTCGCTACAAGATAAAAAAGTATAAACCACTCGACGACCGAGAAGCCAAAAGTCTTTGCAGCGCGGAGAAACTGGTCGCTGGTCATACCCAGGCTGTTAAACGCAAAAGAACACAGCATCGCGGTGACGAAGAGGAATATCGCGGTATCCATAGGGGTCTTGCGAAGGCGGAACTCTCCACGACTCCAGGCTATCGTGCAGCCGATAACCATAGCCACGAAGAGCAATCTTGAAAGTCCCCAGTCAATAGGTCCAACAGTCCAGCTGTATCTCGACGGAGTCAGCAGCGTTGCTGCAAGGAATACAGCCAGAGACCTTTCTGGCGTCCAGTAAGGAATGATGATGGCCAACAGCCCGATAGGAATAATAGCCGCGGGCCCCATGACTAACGCTACCGGGATCGCGGCAATGAAAACCAGGCTTGCCATCAGAACACCATGCCCGTTTTTCAGGGAGACTCCCGACGCTTGTGCGAGAGGCATCTCGTTCATTTTAAAGTGCTAGCCGCGCCGGGCGTTCTCAAACACGAATACACCGCCCGTAGTGATTATCAGCGCTGCTATCCCTGCAAGCATCAAAGTCTTCTTTCTGGGCGATGGCACCGGGGTAGCATACTCTGCCGACTCCACGACACTCAAAGCCAGGCGGTCTTCCGGCTTTTCCTGTCCCACCTGCCAGGCATTGACTCGCTCGATCAATGATTGCGCCGCATTATTGGCGATGACAATCGACTTTCGTGGATCCACATTCTTTGCCTCTATTACCAGGACCTGCGTCTTCTCCACGGGGAAAGAGGCCAGGGATCCCTGCGCTTCAGCTGGTGAAATATCTGGCGAAATCTCCGCCACACGGTCCGCCGTTGACGTACTCATGATAATCTGGGCATAAGTCGGAATAAGCTGCTGCGCTTTGGTGATATTCACGAGGCCTGCGCTGGTTCCAATAGAAGCTGGCTGATCGATCAGCATCTTGACTCTGGCACTGTAAGACACTGATGCATCGCGCGTAAGGTAGAAGGCTACGGCTAGAGCCAGTCCTGTGCAAACTAACACGAATATTGCCCTGGGCAATATAAATTTCAGCTTCTGCATCTACTCACTCCCCTCTTTCCGAACAATTGACTAAAAACCATGCTCTTAAGGTCGGTATCTTTGCGCGATTGATATTCGACCATTTATGCAATAACAGTAGGGCGACTTCCCCAGTCGTTATCAATTTTTCTCGCACCTCTCTAGATTCTTTATTCACCCGGACTCACAGATTCTGATTATTCGGAGAATTCCCACAATCACTTAACTTTGATGATTGCTGCTATGAGGTAATTCTACGGGGTATTCTTACGAGAAGCATATGTTCGCAAACATGAAAATTTTAACATATCTCGTATTCAACCCCTAATTGCAACCTTTCCAATCAACTTATTGACTTCGTTACCTTATCTCTTTCCTCCAAACGCAAGCACAGTCCCTAGTCTTTTCTGAACAATAGACCGCTCCTCCCCATCCAGAATCATGCTCCATGAAAGCATGATGAAAGATGCCAATGCTACTGTCAGAAAAACGACTTTCACGGCAAAGCCCATCGGAAGCATCGCAATCACCAGGACAATCAATACCCCGGTGACCAGTGAAGCCAGCTTCTTCATTCCGGCAGACTCAAGCCGATTGATCAAGGTCCCGGCAAATGCAAAGAGCAAAACAGCATCTAACAGCGCTCTGACTACCCAGGCAATGGCAGCCCCCTCTATTCCATAGCCCCTGACCACCCACCACAACACACCTAAATAGATTGGAAGCTCAAACATGTGAAACTTCGCCGTAATGTCAGGCCTGCCTGCTCCCTGAATCAGACCGAAGGGAATCTGGGCAATGCCATTCACAAGCACACCGATAGCGAGCAATTGTAATACGCGTGTGCTGTTTTGAGCGAACTCCTCTCCCAACCAGAGATTCAATCCTTCATGCGCAAGTGTCACGATTACCAGTGTCACTGGAAACAGGGACAGGAAGATGTACTTTACTCCGCGCATAAACAGTAATTGTGTGTGTTTTTTATCTTGAGCAAAACTCGTGATGAATGCAGGAAACAGAACTCCTACTACCGCGGCGGGCACTAACAGAAGTTTGGTGACTACTTCATATGGGGTCGAGTAATATGCGACAGCGGTGACCGAGATCATGGCGCCAATCAAAAACCGGTCGAATCTGACCATGATTGGGCTGATAATATTACTTACCGTCATCCAGCTGCCAAAAAGAAAAAGCGACTTGATGACTGAACGCTGGAGTCTGAACTCCCGACGTAATCCTGGAAATATGTGAAAGCACAAGATCAGATGTACCAGCATGGCGATCAGCCTGCCGGCCGCTAGCACTGCTGTTATGATGACCAGGTTATTGGTAAACGGTAGAACCAGCAATGGGCCCGCGTACATGAAGATTCCCATGGGAACCCGTACCGCATTCAGAAGGTCAAAGCGCTGATGCGCTTCCAGAATACCTCCCAACCCGGCTGTTCCTACGACCAGCGGTACCGACAATGCCAGCAGGTAAAAGGCTTTTATCGTCTCCGACTGAAGGTCTTCGGGAACTTTCAATACATCAGTGACCAGCACCGACGAAAGCAGACCCAGCACTAAAGCTCCGACCGCGCCCAGCACCATCATGATTGACAGGCCAGTCCAGATCAGCGGCGGGATCTCATATTCTTCTCCCGCACCAAGCTTTTCCGCTACCAGCTTTGTCAGAGCCCTGCCAAGCCCGAAATCGAACAGGCTAAAATACCCTATCAGGATCCAGACCAGCGTCAGCACTCCGAAGCGATCGATTTCGAGACCCCTGATCAAAAAGGGTATTGTGATTATGCCTACCAGAAGCGGTATGCTCTGCCCGACGAGATTCCAGCCTGTATTCTTGACCAGCAGGCGCCCACTCGTCAGAGTGCTTTCACCAGTTTTGTGTTTACTCATCCAGTGTTTTTTCCATAAGAATGACCGAGTCCCGTTTTTTTAGTTCAGCCAAGGCTCGCAGAAGCCCTGCTGACATCCAGAATATCACCATATTTGGCCAATTCAGCATAGTATCAAAAGTGAATCCGTCTATAAACACCGCGCTCATACTTATTCCCAGTATCAAGGCTACAGCCCCATACGCGGCACCACTTCTGATCAGCCTGATTCCCTGACGAACGATCAGGACAAGAGCCGCTCCTGCCAATAACGAACCCAGAATACCTTGCTCTACCAGCATCATCAGGTACAGATTATCGATCGCCGAAGGAGGATTCGTCCACTTTTCAGGTGGAGCTTCCAGTCGATAGATCTCATCAACACCCCTCATCATGCCTGCACCAAAGAGGGGATTTTCCAGAAACACGCCTGGGGTTTTCGACCACATATATAGTCTTGGTGTCACACTCTCATGCCTGCGCGCTTTTGAAAAAGTACCGGATGAGACTGTTTCAGCATTGAAGACAGTGAATAACAATATTGATAGTCCAACGGCAATTACGAGCATGACCGTTGTTCGGCGCAGCTCACGATGGCGCCATAATGCCCAACTGATGCCTGCGGCTGCAAGGATGCTTGCCGTGATCCATGCTCCCCTGGTGAAGGTTACTTCCAGAGCCAGCGCCAAAAGGATAATCGATGCCATCCAGGCAATTCTTGCCATCCTGCCGCGGGCGCGGTAATAGCAGACGATGAATAGCGGGGCTATCTGTACCAGGAACAGTCCCAGGACAACTGGATGCCCTAAAGACGAACCACTGCGATGATAGCCCCAGCCAGGCTCAGGAACCCGGCCCTCGATAATACCCTCGAACAGAAAGTTACTGGTTGCGTAATATTCAACCAGTGCATATCCGGCTACAATCACTCCGATTGCAATAGTGATCATGAACAGTGTCTTGATCGAAGACCACCATTGCCCCAGGACCGCCATGCCATAATAAAAAACCAGGGCATATCCGGCATAGGCGACGATCAGCAGTCCGGTCTCATTCGCCTGGCGAGCAGCGATCAGTCCTCGTACGGTCACATAAGAAATAGTAAGGATAATGAATAGATCCAGATAACCCGGACTTATCTTCTTCCGCGCCTGCCATAAAAAGGCGGCGATGAAAGGAAAAGAAATCACGAGCATCATGCCAACAAGGTTGATTTTTACTGGCCCAAACCATATTTCATCGCCGGATAACGTGCCGGGGTACAGCATTGTGGTGGAAAAAAGCATCGCGATCATCGACAAAGCTGCCAGATACAGCCGGCGATTATCATCGGCACCCGGCATCTCATCCATCTGGGGTGGTCTTTTCAGTGTCATTTTCTGCATTATTTGACTATCCGCCTGCTCCGACTGTCATCAACCTGGCCTTGATCAGACGCAGGATCGCTTTGTCCTTACTATTCAGACCCATGGTGATTGTTACTAAAACGTAGATGATAATCAGTCCAGATGCCAGAAGTGCTAACTGGCCTAATGTTTTTCCACCGAATATATAGTATTGCAACGATGCCATCAGAATTGTGCTGGTAATACATGCCAGGACTGGCTTTGTATAGTCTCGATCGTAGGCATGTATCCTCATCAGCATCCAGACCTCCAAAGAACGCATAAAGTTGATTAATCCGGCCGCCAGGATGTTTGCCATGCCCGCACCCAATATTCCGAATGAAGGTATCAGCAGATAGCAAAGCCCGACGTTGACGGCAAGGGTCACCATGATGTTGATCAGCTCCAACTTGGAGTGGCCAGACATCAACAGCATGCTTCCCGACAAGCCGGCAGTCGCATGAAACAGCTGTCCTACAGCCAGCAGGATCAGTACTTCGCTGCCAGCTGAGAACTCTGCGCCGAAAAGGTTCATGATGGAATCTGCGAAGAGAATCTGACTAATGATCAGTGGTAAGCTGCAGATGAATATCCAACGGTTCAAAGTCTTGAATAAAGCCTGCAGGTCATGGGTTAGATGTCGATTGAAAAGGTCTGCAATCACTGGGGCGAACACTGTAGAAAATGCAATCAAAATCGCTGCGCTGATGACACCGACTCTGAGCGCGGCACCATAGAATCCTACTTCAGTTGGAGTTCCAAGATATCCGAGCAATAGCAGATCAATCCATGTCAATACCATTCCAAGAACGTTAGAAAAAGCCAGTGGGAGGGAGTAACGCAGCAACCTCCTCGCGGATTGCTCAGATTTCGGCTCAACAGGTTTGTTTTCCACGGGCATGGCCCAATACGCAAATACCGCTGCCATTGTTGCCGCCCCAGCGATAGCTATGACATTGGCCCATGCAACACCGACTAGCTCCAGGCCCATCAATAATGCCACGAATGAAAGACCGAATTTGGCAAATTGCTCGCCGAGATCCCTGCTGTAAACCTGGTAACGCATAAAATGCAGGCCCTGAGTAATTGCGTTAAAGAGTCTTGCCAGTACCCAAAATGGGATCGATAGGGCAAAAATTCTAATGCCCGTTACTGCAGTAGAACCACTTTCAAAAAAAGTACTGGAAACGAACGGTGCGACTAATATCAGAGCCATACTGACGAACATGGCAATCACAAGGCCTATCAACAGACTGATCGCTGCCGTCCTTCGCACCAGCCTGACCTGACCCTCACCGGCATACAATGAAACAAATCGAACTACGCCAAGATCCAGACCAACGGTGGAAACAAGGCCAAGAATATTCACAATTGTCAGAATGAGGAAATACTGGCCCAGATCATTCACAGAAAGCATACGCGCGAGTAAAAGCGTGTAAGCAGTCGCTAGCACAGTCCGTGAAAAAACGCCGAAGAGGTTGATCATCGCGCCCTTGGCTACACGCGGCAGGTAAATCTCAGACTTATCAGGCTGTATAAGCGGCGGAGTTTCAGCCTCAGGTGGATCCGTTTTTTTCACGTCCGGATCAATCACCTGACATTGTCCAGGGCGATCGTATAACGCTTGCATACTCTCTTATATGACCTGGGGCCCGTCTGATAATTGATGAATCGACAAAAGAAAAAGCGTCGTCGTGGGTATGCATGCCTTCAAACAGGGGTTTATCATCAAATGACTGCGGCATTATACGGCCCTTTAGATCGAAACCTCGCCTGGGAATCGCCACAAGGTCAGGCCCCATCCCGGCCATGGGCCCCGAGTACAATTCATCTCTCCTCAGCACCCTGTCAATGACCTTCTCACCGGTATCTGGAGCCCGAAGCTCTTCGATGAAATCCTTAACCTCATCGATTAGCCCAGCCGCATCTTCATTTTTCACAATGCCTTCTGGCTCCCTGCCAGCCAGATTCAGATAGATGCGACTTGGATCGAGGCAATATACGCGTGAGCCAAGAGGGTCCATATCTGCCAGAGACCTGGGCTCATCATTCCTGAACGATAGCCAGCCTGCTTCCTTCAGGCAAGTGTTTAGATATAGTTCGTTTCTGATCGGACAAAAACCATGGTCAGACAGCATGAGCAGTGAGACATCTTCCGGCAGGAGATCCGCGAGTTCCCCGATGATCTCGTCCACTCTCCTGTAATAATCAAGAAACTCTTTTTTGTAAGTCAGATCGTTTTCTGAATATTTTTTCCACATAAAATGGTGAAGACGATCGGTGCCCGTGAACACGCACATGAAGAAGTCCCAACGCTCCGACTCCAGGAAGTGAATCGCGGCTTCCCTTCGCTTTTCCAGAGTAAAGTGTAGATCTTCCAGAAACGCGTCGAGTGACTCCCGAGCTTTGGCTGCATCAACGTCTATCCTGTAACCAGAACGGTTGAGATAATCGAAGGCTTCCGAAGGATAGACCGCGCGCTCAAGGTTAGGAGCAACAAATCCCGCTACCAGAATCCCGTTCAGAGGCTGGGCGGGATACGTTGACGGGACGTTAATCACACAACACCGCTTGCCTTCCCGGCTCAATCGATTCCAGACAGGCTCGGCTTTTAAATCGCTGTAATTGGGAAAAGTGATCTCGTAGGTGCCAGGCTTCCGGTCGGTAAACCCATATATACCATGTTCTCCAGGATTCACGCCGGTCATGAATGACGCCCAGGCAACAGAGGAAATGGCCGGGATCTCCGTCTCCATCTGTCTGAATTCACCTCGCGACAACAGGGAGCCAAGATTGGGAAGCGTTCCGGCCTCAATCTCTGTCTTTAAGAAGCTATAGGGAGTTCCATCAAGACCAATTATGGCAATCCGGCGGCTCTCAACTCCGATATTGTTAATCAATTCACCCTACTATCCACAGCTGCATGACAATCCGGGCCGATTTTCAATGAGATAATTACTAAATCCAAGTTAAACTGACAAATACTACTTGAATACTTAATATTAAATTACCGACATGCGTGAGTCAAAGGGTTGCTATCATAATGAATTCCCTGCGAGGACAACATCTTCTGTAATAGAGGGCAACAGCCCGTTTGAACCTGCCAATTATCGTTGTAAATCGTTACAAAAATAGTCGCATTTTGAGCTATAGATAACCTAAATCCTCAAGCCGCTTTCGAACTTCATCCTCATCGTCCTGAGTATACACAGGTTCACTGTCTCTTTTCTGTTTTTTCCCGTATTCTTCATCTCCAGACTCGACTGGCGCTGCGCCACCACCCATAGCCTCCTCCAGGATACGGCCATCCCAGTTCTCATGCGATGGCAAACCCAGCAAGTTCATGACCGTGGGGGCAATATCGACCATCTGAGCGATACCGAGATCGCGATGTGCTATGTCAGGTCCATTGATCAGCAGTATTCCCTCCAACCTGTGAGTCCCTGAGTGGGCGAGCTGCTTCCATTCCTGAACAGGAGGTCGAACGATAGCCTCTTCTGCCAGCTCCGAGGCTGTGCCTATGACCGGACAGTAAGACCAATCACGAAAATTAATCACCATATCCGGTATCTCCGTCAGCAGCGGACCATGATAAAGCTCTTCCCTTCGATAAATCCTTGTTACCAAGGATTTCATGTCTTGGGGATCCTTCAGCTCAGTCAGAACAGCTTCCGCCTCACGAAGAACCGCCTGCCTTTCGTCTTCACTACCGACCGTTCCCATAGGATTGCGACCTTTCAGGTTGATATACAGACTGCCAAATCCACCTATGGAACATATTTTCGTGTGACTCCAGTCGATATCAGCGATCAGAACATCGACATACGACATCCAACGATTGTCAGCAATACCCTTACCCAGAAAACTTTTGATCTTCTGTTTGGATTGAACAGGTATGTGGGCGCGAAGTTTCTTGCTGAGATATGCACGACTGCGCTTGCGGCTGCTGACAGTCTTGAATTTGAGCAGACCGCCGCCGGCCAGTATGCGATTAACGCAAATATGACCACGTAACCGTCCAAAACCGTGGTCGGACATTATGAACGTATTTCGCTCAAGACTCCCTGATGAGACAAGCTGCCCCAGTTTGCGGTCGATGATCTCATAACAGCTGAAGACCGCCTCGGCTCGCCTCTGCTCGTCCGCGGAGACCTGCACTCCACTCATCACCTTCTCAGCATCACCCCAGAGCGTGTGCTGGAATATATCCGTTGATCTGATGACGGCGACAAAAAGATCCCAATCTTCCAATTTTGCAAGGTAGTCAATGACCCTTAATTCCATGTCCAGGTAAGCTGTGGCACGCTCTATCCATTCGCCCACAGGATCCTTGTGATGGGTCACAAGATACTTTGCATCGTTTTCGAATGATATCTTGAAGTCAGGAATCGCCTCCAAAAGCCTGCTTTTTTCCTCAAGCGGATAAATCGCCTTATCATTAAAACTTGGAGCGTCCAGGCCTGAGATCAGGATGCCATTGACTGGAACCGCCGGGTAGGTAACAGGAACGTTGTAAACGCATACCCTCTTGCCCTTGCTGCTTGCGAGGGTCCAGATGGGCTCACCTTCAAGATTGCCTGCATTCATCGGTTCCAGCTGATATGTGCCAGCACGGAACTTGAACAGATCAGATGCTCCGGTCTTGCCAGGATTGGTTCCGGTATAGAAAGATGCCCATGCGGGCCAGGTGAGCGGGGGTGTTGTGGAATGAAGCGTCGCGCGGCTGCCCGCTTCCATCAACTTTGCAAGATTTGGCAGCCGCCCTTTGCCAACAAGATGATCAATAACAGAAAAAGTGCCGCCATCCAGACCGATTACACAGACTTTTGACAAAACAGACCACTCTTTCTGTTAACCTTTACAACTCTGGCATGTCCATCACGAATAGCAACAACAGGTCCCGAGCAACTCAAGCAATATTGATTATCTGTACTTTACAGGTACCCCAGGTTTTCCAGACGCTTTCGTATTTCTTCCTCATCTTCCTGGGAATATACCTGATCATCCCCTGCTTTCACGTCGGCCTGAATGAACTCATTTTCTGCTGCTAAGTCGGGTGCGTCCATATCAAGCGCCTGCTCAAGCGCGTGCCCATCCCATTCACGGAGAGAAGGAAGACCCATGAGGCGCATGATTGTCGGCGCAACGTCTACCATCTGAACCGTGCCAATTTCACCGTCCGCAATATCTGGTCCACCCATGATCAGCATTCCCTCGAGTCTGTGCGTGCCGGTATGGCCAAGCTGCTTCCATTCAGTTGCCTGAGAGCGGAAGATTGATTTTTCGGCAAGTTCGATAGCAGTGCTGGTGATTCCCCTGTATGACCAGTTGCGCATATTCACTACCATGTCAGGCATAGTCTTCATCAGCGGCCCGTTGTAGAGTTCCTCTTTCCGGTAGAAGTCCGAAACTACAGGCACGCCATCCTCGGGATCGACCAGTTGTGAGAGGGCGGCTTCTGCCTCACTCAACACCGCCTGTCTTTCCGCTTCGCCAGCAACGATACCCATGGGGTCCCGGCCTTTCAGGTTCACGAACAGGCAGCCGTGCTGGGCTATCGATGAGATGCGGGTCCGACTCCAGTCGATATCGGCCACTAGGGAATCAACAAACAAGTGCCAGCGCTTGTCGGTATTATCCTTACCCAGCAGGCGCTTTATCTTCTTTCTGGTTTCAACCGTCATCCGGTCCTGTAATACTTTTTTGAAATAATCTCTGGAGCGGTTCCTTCGACTGCCTGGCAGAAACTTGAGCAGGCCTGCGTCCTCAAGCACCCTGTTTAGACATATATCGCTACGCAATTTTCCAAAACCATGGTCCGACATGAATATGAGATTGCGATCAGCGCTCCAGGAAGACCAGGTCTTTCCCAACTCACGGTCAATCACCTTGTAACAGTTAAAAACCGCTTCGGCCCGCTGGGCCTCTTCAGGTGAGACTGGCTCGCCTTTGATCACCTTTTCTGTGTCCTTCCAGAAAATGTGCTGGAAGCTGTCTGTCGATCTGATGACACCGACAAAAAGGTCCCAGTCTTCCAATCCCATCAGGTGATTGATTGCCTTGATTTCCATGTCAAGATGCGATGTCAGCATCTCAATATAATCAGCAGCAGGTTGCGGGCTGTGATTTGCCAGGTACTTTATGTCGATCTCAGTAGAGATCTTGAAATTGGGAACCGCGGCTAAAAAACTTTCTTTTTTCTCCAGTGGATAAATAGCCTGGTCATCAAAACTGGGAGCGTCCATACCGGAAATCAGGATTCCATTGACTGGTTTAGCGGGGTAGGTCACCGGAACGTTGAAGACGCAAACACGCTTTCCGTGGCTGCTGGCCAAGGACCAGATAGGTGTCCCCTGAAGATTGCCGGCATTCATCGGCTCGAGCTGATATGTTCCAGCTCGGAATTTAAAGAATCCGATAGCCCCGGTCTTTCCCGGATTGGAACCTGTAAAAAATGAGGACCATGCTGCAGGCGTCAAGGGCGGCGTTGTTGAAAGTAAATTCCCATGGCTGCCATCAGCCATCAAACGGGCAAAATTCGGTAATTGCTTTTGCCCTATCAAATAGTCGATTACTGCAAATGTCCCCCCGTCCAAACCGATAACGCAGACTTTTGACATTACAGCATTTCCTTAGATTTTAGACAGAGAAGATCATCTCGTTTTGATGCCGGCAGCCATGCCTTTTAGCTTCCTGAGCATGTCCTTGTCCTGCTCTTCGAGACCGAGCAGGAGCATGGATAAAACATAGATGATAATCAGGAGTGAAGCAAGTGAGGCCAGCTGGATCAATCCTTCGCCCCTGATGATGTACCTGGCGCTGATAGTGATCACGACCGCGCTTGTTATTGCTGCGATTACAGGCTTTAGATAGCTTCTGTCATAAGCGTAGATGCGCATGATTATCCAGATCTCGGTCACTCTCATCAGGTTCACCAGACCTAAGCCTGACATATGCGCGATCGCCGCCCCTGTGATCCCAAAATGCGGTATGAGCAAAAAGCAGAGCATCGCATTGAAAGCCAGAGTCACAGTCACGTTTAATAATTCGATTTTTGAGTGACCTGACATAATCACCATGAGGCCGGCGGCTCCTGTCGTTGCGCTTAATAACTGGCCAATTGCCAGAAAGACAAGAGTAGTGCCGCCGACTGCAAAATCAGGACCAAAGATACTCATCAACGAATCCGGAAACAGCACCAGCAGAAGAAAAATCGGAATACTCAACATGAAAATCCAGCGGCTAACCGTCAAATAAAGTTCCTGCAGCTCTGCTTTTCTGCCCCGGTTCCATAGATCAGCGATAATCGGAGTGAATACTATGGCAAAGGCTGTGATGATCTTGGCGCCGATCACTGAGATTTTAAGCGCCACACCATATAATCCGACATCCTCCGGACTACCCAGATAACCAAGCATCAAAGTGTCAACCCAAAGGAGCAAAGCGATGACGATGTTAGCGAATGCAAGTGGAAAAGAATATCTGAGCACTGCAGCCGCGGGCCTGACAACCACGTCACTTGGACCTCTTGGCCCTGCCAGCACTTTCATGGCAAAGAAAAATGCGAGGACTACTGCTGCACTAATGGCAATCACATTGGCCCAGACGACGCCCAGGAGGCCGGCGCCCATGATCAATACAAAGAACGAGAGGCCTATTTTTGCGATCTGTTCACAGATGTCCCGACTTAGAACCTGATATTTCATCTGGTGCATGCCCTGCGTCGTGGCGTTAAACAGACGCGCGGCGACCAGCAACGGAATCGCTAATGAGAAAATGCGAATCCCATTGACGGCATCAGCACTGTTCTCAAAGAAATGGTCGCTTACGAACTGGGCATTAACAAACAGGACTGCCGTGAAAAGCAGTGAGACCGGCAGACCGAACATGAGACCAGCCTGCAGTGTCTTGCGTGCCAGGCCCATCCTTCCTTCACCAGCATAAAGTGCCACATATCGTACCACTCCCGTATCGAGGCCAACCAGGGCCGCGAGTCCCAGAAGATTGATGATGGTGAACATCAGGAAGTATTCGCCCAGCTCGCTGACCGAAAGCATTCTAGCCAGTAAAAAAGTATATCCGTAGACAAGGATCATGCGTCCGATGATCCCGGAAAAATTAATGACCGCCCCGCTGGCTACGCGAGGCAGATAATCTGACTTTCCCGTTGGACTATCGCCTGAATCCTGGCCATCGCCTGTTAAATGTATATTCCGTATTTTTTTCATTGTGCGATTATATCTACTGCCTGGCAACCCTGAATAATCGAAATACAGACCAAGTAATGGATTTACACAACCCGGAGTATCTTCCTGATGACTATCAATTCGATACTCAGGCTAGTTACACTATTTCGGTCTGTATGATTCCAGGAAATAAATGCTATCATCTAAGCATTATTACATTTAATCTTTCGCTTGAGGCCAGATGATCACGTTAGTAAATATCAGCTCCCCAGAATTCATGTTTGCTCCCCCACTTGGCATTATGTATGTGGGCAGCGCACTCAAGCGGGCAGGTCATGAAGTTGAGTTACTTCACATCTCTCCCGAAGAGATTCCGGCTTACGCAAAAAGAATCGCCACCAGCAAGCCATCTTTTGTCGGCATATCCGCTTTCACCTGCAACCAGACTAAATTCTCCGCCCATCTTTCAAAAGAATTGAAGAAGCTATGTGATGTCCCCGTTGTGTGGGGCGGCGTACACGCCACAATGGTTCCAGAGTCTACGCTTAACGAGGATTATGTGGATGCTATCGTGATTGGAGAAGGCGAAGAGACTGCCGTTGAGTTTGCTGATGCAATTGAGGCCGGCAAGGATCTCAGGAATGTCAGAGGCATCGGTTTCAAGCAGGACGGTGAGCTGATAATAACGGAGCCACGCCCTCTTATCGAAAACCTGGACGACTTCAAGCTTGATTGGAACATGGTTGATGTAAGCAGGTATCTGGTCCCATTATGGGGCCAAAAGAAAGTCATTAATTTCATAACTTCGCGCGGTTGCCCGCACCGGTGCGGCTTTTGTTACAGTCTCAAATTCAGTGGAGGCCGCTGGAGATCACATTCACGAGAATTCGTTATCTCCGAGATTCAGATGCTCAAAGACAAGTATGGTATCGACGGAATCCGTTTCTACGATGACAACTTCTTTGCCAACAAAAAACGGGCGATTGATATCCTGGAAGCCATCGATCTGCCATGGGAAGGCCAGCTGCGGATCGGATACATCACTGACGATCTTGCCCGCAAGTTAAGGGACACGAAATGCCAGGGGATCTGTTTTGGCCTGGAATCCGGCAACGACCGCATTCTCGAGCTCATGCAGAAGGATCAGACAGTTGAAGATATCATCAACGGCATATCGATCCTTGCCAAGTATCCGGAAGTGAGAATTTCAAACTGCGTGATTCTTGGGAACCCAACGGAGACCAAGCAGGAGATCAGAAACACGATAAACCTCTGCCTGGACCTGTGGAAGATCC
This sequence comes from Actinomycetota bacterium, assembly GCA_016235065.1. Lineage (GTDB taxonomy): Bacteria > Actinomycetota > Thermoleophilia > BMS3ABIN01 > BMS3ABIN01 > JACRMB01. The sequence continues at coordinate 327,488 of JACRMB010000005.1, forward strand.
ATCCCCGGATGTCTTTCTCATTGGGAACATACATGCCATACCCTGGAGTTCCACTTTATGACATGGTCGTTGAGGCGGGTTTTGTGCCGCCAGAACGTACCGAGGACTGGGAAACACTCAACCGGCTGAACAAGGAGATGAAAGTCTCCTGGTTGCCATGGGTGACGGCTCGCGAAACAAAGAAATTCATCAAGGCGGGTGGCTATGCGAGAATTCTCCAACTCGGCAATCTAAGGGTTCCCATATTGAACCGGATACCTCACTGGCGGCTGGCACACTACAACTTCACATTTCCTGTCGAGCTTGGGCCACTCAGCTGGATCCACACAAAATTCGCAGATCGAACAAGACGGGTCAGCACCATCATCCGAAATGTTCTGCCACATCTGGGAAATCGTAAAGGTAGTTTCAAGAACTAGCAGGCTGGCACTACAGAAGTCCGGATATTAATATGCTCCGCGCTTACGCACTATCGCCAGGACTGTTCTCAGGATAATCTTGATGTCCCACCTCAGAGTCCAGTTGGTGACATAGAGGTAATCCAGCTGTACCATTTCCTCGTAAGGGATATCGCTGCGGCCGAGTACCTGCCAGAGGCCAGTTATTCCCGGTTGCACCAGATGTCGCATGTCGGCGGTTCCGCGACATTCCTCCGCCTCCTCTACTGGAAGCGGCCTTGGACCCACCAGGCTCATCTCACCCTTGAATACATTGATAAGCTGTGGAAGTTCATCGATACTCAATCGCCTGATTATCCGCCCTACCCGGGTAATGCGTGGATCGTCCTTCATCTTGAAGATTGGCCCGGTAACTTCGTTTTGCTGCGCCAGGTCATTCTTTATCTGGTCGGCTTCAACCTGCATCGAACGAAACTTGTACATCTGAAAGTGCTTGTGATTCATTCCCATTCGATCCTGCCTGAACAGCACAGGACCCTTTGAGTCAATCTTGATCAGCAAGGCTACCAGCAGGAGTATTGGGGATATTATGACTGTCAGAATTATGGTAAGGACCAGGTCCATCATACGCTTGGCGAAACGCATGAAGAATCCGTGCCGTGAGTAACGCGGCAAGCTGAGAATAGGAAGACCTTCGACGTCTTCGATCTCGATTCGAGAAGATAGTGCCTCAAAAAATCTCGGGACGATGCTTACATCGACTTTCATCTCCTGACACTGGTGGATCATTCCCAGTATCAGTGGATGTGGAGTTCTCGAAAAGGCTATGATCACCCGGCTTATTCCGTAATGATCGACGATGGAACGCAATTCAGACGGTCTACCCAGCAGCTGCACCTTGGGCGGAAGATTATCTGACTGACCGCTATCCTCGAGGGTCGCAGTATCTAGGAATCCAACCACCCTGAGCCCATACTCCTTATGGCGGCCTAATCTTCCCACCAGACTGCGGCCGACATCACCGGCGCCAACTACCAGAGTGCTGGTCCTGAAAGGGTTGTTGAATGATAGACCTATCCGGATCAATGCGCGGCCGAAGGGCAGGAGTAGCATCAGCAGTAACCAGGCAATGGCTACGAAGACCCAGATCGCGCGACCCGTCGGATTGCCCCGGCTGGTCAAAGCCAGGAATGAGAACATCACCCACGCGCCTACCGCCAATGCTCCTATCGTCTGCGGCAGCTCATCAAAAGTAGACACGGACAGACGCCGCACTTCGCGACGATATACACCGTAGTAAGCAAAAACCATCAGCCAGAGCGGAATCGTGGCAAGACCTATCCAAAGGATCCGGATTGTTATTTCACCAAGCTGAGGACCTAATATGCCATCCATGTATCCATGGTTTATCAGGATCTCGGCAGCAAAATAGGCAATGATCACAGAGAGAGCAAGAGTCAGAACGTCGATGACCGGGATTACCAGGGAATGAACCGCCCTGAGAATCTGCAGTTCGCGTCTGGGAGCTTCCTGCACTTCTTCGTACGGCAGAAAACTCCATGACCCTGACAGCTCCTGTGGACTTTCGACAGCCTTCAGGTCTGGGCGGTTTTCCAATTATCCTCTTCCCCGCGGTTGATTACGATGCGCGCCCGAAATGGAAAACGTCATTCCTGAGGAGGTTATTCCAACGTGGCTTACGCAATAAAGCCATCCTCTGTATTATATTTTTATATAACAGATACGCACTATTGTCAACAATGTACATCATATTTGTTCTATTATCTATCGATTATAGCAGGTCAGCTGCATCCGCTTCTTTCCAGGATGTTTCCGATTTTCGCCATACCCCGCTCTCCCCCCAGAAAGCACCATGCAGAATACCTGCTGATATCCAAAAAAGTATGAAATTCGGCCACATGTGCATCGACTCGAAAGTGACAGAATTAAGGATTATACCAAGGATGCTTAAAAGCGCTGCCAGCGCCCACTGCTGCGAAACACCACCCAAATGCCATACCCTGAAGCCCTCCAATACCAGAAATATCACTAGCAGCATCCAGATGACAAAGCCGATAATGCCCGCTTCGAGTATCAGACTGAGATAATAATTATCAACCGGCAGGACTTTGCCCAGACCGATATAGAGGTTCGGATCCACATGTTTTTTGAGTTCCGCGGCTCCCTGCTTCAGACCGACGCCAAAAAGTGGGCTCTCCTTGATTCCTTCGATCGCTCCCTGCCAGCTTGAGATGCGTACATCGACGCTTATCGCACTTCGACCCTCTGCCTCAGAACGGACCTGCTGCCAGAATATTCCGAGCATGACTGCGACCACTCCGATTATGACGATAGCCGGCAATAGATACCTTTGCCTCCGGCTGCTTCGAAGAAAGAGGGGCATGCATAACGCAATGAATACACCTACGAGCCAGCTTCCTTTTGAATAAGTGAAAAAGAGGGCCAGAATCGCAAGCAATGTTGTTGCCATGGCGGCAACCCGCAACCACATTTGCCGCGAACTCACCCAGATCAGAACTGAAAATGGCAATGCCTGAATAATGAAAGCCCCATATGGGACTGGATGGGCAATCGTAGAACCGATCCTGTGCAACCCAGTCCTGGGCTCTGGAACTGCTTCCAGTATGAATTCGTAAAATATCAGGTTCTTCTGAACGGCATATTCAATCAGACCGTATGCGGAAGTCAGTAACACCAGGCCTACGACGGTATATATGATCCTTTTCAGAAGCCTTTCGCTTTTTACCGTCAGAAGCGCCGTTAAGTAGAAAGTGCCTGTTCCATAGATCACATATTTGCCGGTGATTAGACTTTCGGGGCCAGTCAGATTCCGTAAAAGGATATAGGTAATAAACAGCAATAACAGCCAGTCAACAGCTCCTGGTCTGATCGATGTTCGGAGTGAGACTATATATATCGCCGAACCAAGGGCCATGACCGGCAACAGCAGGGTCAGTGGATACGTGTTCGCGGTTGAGAAAAAGGGCAAACCCGATATGAAGTTCTCCGGAAACAGTACGGCGATTGCCAGAACCAGGCAGACAAGCAGAAGAGCTGCATTGTCTAATCTGGATTCCCTGTCAGGTAAAAGGGTAGCTTCCGTGAGATTTGCCAAAGTCTTCTTCCTCGCAGCTGCCTGAGCTTCAACGATGCAGGTTATCAGCCGCTAGGTGTAAATGGAAGGGATTATAGTCATGCTACCAGGGGCGCGGCGCGAAGCGCCGCGCCCCTGGTTCTTCATTCTTTCCGCAGTACTTCCTGAATCAGCAGTTGTTGCGATTCAGCAGCACTGGTTCGTCAGCTACTTTGCCGCAGCTTTCTCGGCCGCTTTCTCGTCGGCGGCCTTGATCGCCTCTTCCTCCTCGGGGGTCAGCAGAGGCTGTCCCTGGAGATAGCGATCGATGGAACGGGCGCCTGTCTTGCCGGCGCCCATGGCCAGGATGACGGTGGCGGCGCCGGTGACGATATCTCCGCCGGCGAAAACGCCTTCCTTGCTGGTCTGCAGGGTGTTCTCGTCAGCGACGATATTCCCCCACTTGTTGAGATCCAGGCCGCTGGTGCTCTTGGTGAGCAGTGGATTGGCCTTGGTGCCCACCGAGACTATTACGACGTCGATGGGGATGCGGCGCTCGGAACCGTCGACGGTGACGGGACGCCTGCGTCCGCTTGCGTCCGGCTCGCCCAGCTCCATGTCCATGACCTCGATCTCCTCGACCCAGCCCTCATTGTCGCCGATGATCTGGGTCGGGTTTGTCAGGAGGTTGAAGATTATGCCTTCCTCTTCGGCGTGGTGGATCTCCTCGTTGCGCGCCGGCATCTCCTCGCGGGAACGCCTGTAGATCAGGTGTACCTCGGCGCCAAGCCGCAGTGCCGTTCGCGCGGAGTCCATAGCTACGTTGCCGCCGCCGATGACCGCGACTTTTTTGCCGACCTTGATCGGCGTGTCATATTCGGGGAAGCGGTAGGCTTTCATCAGGTTCGCCCGGGTGAGGAACTCGTTGGCCGAATAGACGCCATTGAGATTCTCGCCAGGGATGTTCATGAAAGCCGGCAGGCCGGCGCCATTCGCAAGGAACACTGCGTCATGGCCGTTATCCATCATCTGATCGACGGTCATGGTGCGGCCGATCACATAGTCCAGCTTGATCTCGACGCCCAGGCTCTCGACATAGTCGCACTCGCGCTGGACGATCGCTTTGGGAAGCCGGAATTCGGGGATGCCGTATACCAGCACTCCGCCCGGCTTGTGCAGGGCTTCATAGATCGTTACGTCGTAGCCCATCTTGGCCAGCTCGCCGGCGCAGGTAACGCCAGCGGGGCCGGAACCGACGACACCGACGTGCTTGCCCTTGCTGGGCGCTATCTGTGGCTTACTGGAACTGTCGTGGGTCATGGACCAGTCAGCCGCAAAGCGCTCCAGACGGCCGATGGCGACCGGCTCCTGCTTTTTGCCCAGGATACAGAGCAGCTCGCACTGCTCCTCCTGAGGACATACCCGGCCGCAGACGGCGGGGAAGCTGGTTGTCTCCTTGAGCTTGGCTATGGCCGCGTCGTAGTTCCCTTCCTCGATCTGCTTGATGAAGGCGGGGATATCGATGCCCACCGGGCAGCCAGCCACGCACTTGGGCTTCTTGCACTGCAGGCAGCGGCTCGCTTCGAGCTTTGCCATGTCTTCGTTATAACCGAGCGCGACTTCCTCGAAATTGGCAGCACGCTGCTTCGCCGGCTGTTCGGGCATGCCGGTCCGCGGTATCTTCGGACGCTTGGCTTTCTTTTCCGGCTTGTCTCCGGGCTTGTCTGTATCTACGTCATGCATCTTTTATCACCACCGCATTCAACATAGAGGTCCAATGATTCCTTCTCCTGGGACAGGTACTGGCGCTGGCGGGACATCAGCACGTCGAAGTCTACCTGGTGTCCGTCGAATTCCGGCCCGTCGACGCAGACGAATTTAGTCTCGCCGCCGACCGTGACCCGGCAGGCGCCGCACATGCCTGTGCCATCGACCATGATCGAGTTCAGACTGACGATGGTCTTGACGTTGTATTCCTCCGTGGTCTTGCAACAGAATTTCATCATGATGCCCGGACCGATCGCGTAGATCAGGTCGATGCCGCCGGCCTCGCAAAGCTCCTTGAGTGGCTCGGTGACCAGGCAATGGCGGCCGCAGCTGCCATCGTCGGTGGTCACGATCAGCTCGTCGCTGATCTCCCGCATCTTGTCTTCCCAGAGCAGCAGGCTCTCGTTACGGGCGGCAACGATGGAGATGACCTTGTTGCCTGCTTCCTTGAGAGCACGGGCGATCGGATATACCGGCGCGACGCCGACGCCACCGCCGGCGCAGATGACTGTTCCCACATTCTCGATCTCGCTGGGCATGCCCAGGGGTCCGATGAAGTTGGCGAGCGAATCGCCCTTGCCGAGTTTCTGCAGGTGGCGGGTCGATTTGCCTACCGCCTGGACGACGATGGTGATAGTTCCGGCCTCGCGGTCGAAGTCGGCGATGGTGAGAGGGATCCTCTCCCCCTCTTCGTGGATGCGCAGGACGATGAACTGTCCCGGCTGGCAGGCGGCGGCCACGGCCGGCGCCTCGATGACCTGCATATACACGTCATCTGAATAATCTACTTTGTCAAGTATCTTGTACATGTCCTCCTCTTGCTATCGTGGTTCCGCGTTCTTACACGTGGTTCCGGTTCTTATTGCTGACCGCAGCTGATGCGGCGGGTGACATCTCGCCAATTAAGCTCCGCGCTGAGCCTTCGGGCGATCAGGGTCTATATCAGCTCCGTGCTGAGGCTGCAGTCGATTATGATCTACTTCAGCTCCGCGTCGGAAACCGAGTAAAGCGACTCGTTCTTGAGCGCGTTGATCAGCCTGATTGTCCGCATCATCTCGGGGTCCTTGGCGTTGCAGATGCACGAGGTCATGCCGCAGGCTGCCAGCATCGGCAGGAAGGCACGCTCGATGGCGCCGCGCAGTTCGTCAGGGGCTCCGTTCGAGGTGTTGGAAAGACCGCAGGTCGACTGGACCGGCTCTTCGAAGAGGTCCGGGAACGACTTGAGCACATTCTGGACGGCGACCGCGTGAGCCTGGCCGACCTCCACGCCGATCGGCAATATGATCGGATCGATCCAGATACGGGAATTGGGGATGCCCAGGGCGTTAGCCGCGGCTACCAGCTCGTAGGCGATGGCGATGCGCTCGTCGGCGTCGATCGGTATATGGGTCGACATGGTCAGGCCGATGATCTCGCAGTCGTATTTAGCGGCCAGCGGCAGGATGTTCTCCATCTTGTCGGGCTGGGCGCTGAAAGAATTCAGCAGCGGCGGCTCGTTACAGACCTTGATTCCCGCTTCCATCGCCTCGTGGTTGCTGGTGTCGAGGCAGAGCTGCAGGTCAGACACTTCCTGCACAGTCTGCACTACCCACTCCATCAGCTCGGGACCGCCCTTGCGCGCCGGACCCAGGTTGATGTCGAGCAGGTGGGCGCCGGCCTCGGTGCACTCCTTGGCCAGCTGCTGGATCGGCTCGGCGACGCGGTTCTGCATCGCCTCTCCGATGGACTTGCTCATAACATTGATATTCTCAGCGATCGCCTTCATAGAACCTCCGGTAGTGATTACAGATGCTTATTGATTTCAGATTTGGTTATTCAGACCCCGGCCTCAGACCCGCCCGGGATAAGATCTCGGGAACTGCGGCTTCCCATTCTACAGCCATCACGTGCACTCCCGCGACCCCATCGATCTCCCTCACCCGGTTTATGACCTCCACGCAGACGTCGATGCCCTCGCTCTGGGCGTCTTCAGCAGCGCTCAAACGCTCGACGATCTCATCGGGGACATCCATGCCGGCAACCCGGTTCTTCATGTATTTCGCCATCCCGGCGCTCTTCAGCGGGGCGACACCGGCCAGGATCTTGCACTTCTCAGTCACGCCCAGCTCGCGGCACTGGCGCATGAATTCCTCAAACTTTTCCACGTTGTAGATGATCTGGGTCTGGCAGAAGTCGATGCCGGCCTCGACCTTCTTAGCCAGCCGCACCGCCCTGAAGGGGAAGGGGTCGGCGTAGGGATTCGCAGCAGCGCCGATGAACAGCTTCGGAGCGAACGTGATCTCTTCGCCACACTGGAACTGCGGTACATCCCTCATGTCCCTGACCATCCTGATCAGAGTGATCGAATCGAGATCGAAAACGCCGAGCGCCTCGGGATGGTTGCCGAAGCTCTGGTGGTCGCCGGTGAGGCAGAGCAGGTTCTTCACACCGAGTGCCGCTGCACCGAGGATATCCGCCTGCATCGCCAGCCGGTTTCGGTCGCGGCAGGTCATCTGCATGATCGGCTCCAGCCCCTGCTCGATGGCGATCTTTGCCGCCGCCATGCTGCACATGCGCGAGATGGCGGTCTGGTTGTCGGTGATGTTGACGGCGTCGGCGTGGCCTTTGAGGATATTGGCCTTGTCGACGATCACCTGGGGATCGGCTCCCTTGGGAGGGCCGAGCTCCGCGGTCACCGCGAATTTGCCGTCAGTCAGGACCTGTTCGAGTACGGAACCTGATCTCATGGCTCGAATCCTTCCTTCTTCATGGTGCGCGGACCGCCGCTCGACGACTTGGACCAGTTCTTGGGTCCACCGATGCGGGAGAGGTTGCCTTCGAGCCCGAATGACGCAAGCTTGTCGTAGATCAACTGCCAGACGCAGGGTACATCCGGCGATATCTCGCAACGCCCGCCCTGGGAACCGCCGCAGGGGCCGTTCAGCAGGGTTTTGGCGCAACGGACGATCGGGCAGATGCCACCGGTATTGAATATGCCGCAATCGCCGCAGGCGGCGCAATATTCGGTCCAGACATGGTGCTGCTTGACCACGCCCAGCATATTGGTGTTCATCGCCGGAGCGACCCGAACCTTGGGGAAACGGTCGGCGAAAAGCTGCGGCCCGATGCTGCAGGCGGTAGAGAGGATCAGGTCCTTGCCCTCCACCTGGGCCGCGACTGAGTCTACATACTCGTTCTCACACTGGCGCAGCACTGTGACTGTCTCTACGGTGCCGCCGACGCCGTCGTTCTGTCTCTGCAGGCGCAGCTGAGAAGCAAGCTGCTCGGCTTCCTTCTCGCCGCCGGTCAGGCAGACCGCGACACAGGTATTGCAGCCGACGACCAGGATGTTCTCGAACTGGTCGGTGACCGCTTTTATCTGCTCGAATGGTTTTCGTTCTGCTGTGATCAAATCATGTTCCTAACAATATAATTACGCCGCGCCGGGCGGGATGTTTCCTCCCGGCGACACTGGTGAGGCGCAATCGGCCACGGAAAATACTCCAGTATCCATGCCGAACCGTTGAGCCAGAGGGAACATCCCGCCCGGCGCAACACCATAATACTATGTGCTTTGCATGCATTTCTTGACCGCTACCAGCTCCAGTGCGATCTTTTCCGGGTCCAGACCGGCTTCTTCAAGCAACTTCTTCGCCTCGGTTACGGCCGCTCTTGTCTGGCGGTGGCCGTGGACGAAGTGGCCGTCATCATCTTCGCTGCAGACGGCTACGTGGACTTTCGTGGCCCCGGCTTCAAGTGCCCCAAGGAGCAGGCTCACACTTAGTCTCGACGTACATGGCAGCGCCACCAGGGCCGCATCCGGCGCCACTCGTGACTGAGAATACCAGCATCCCAGCTCCAGATCTCCCCCAGCCGACACAGCTTCATAGATGCGCCCGGAAATCTCATCCTCTGATAGCATCACCAGGTCGATCGCCTTGGCCGGACACTGGGTGAAACAGATGCCGCAGGCCTGGCACTTGTCGGGGTCGATACCGCCGAGACCGTCCTTGTCTTCCCACGGCGCGCCATAAGGGCAGACTCGCACGCAAGTGAGACAGGCTATGCACTTGGTCTCGGAGAAACGGGCGCCGCTGCCGCAGAGCAGGCAACGCGAAGCCTCGCAGCGGCCGTCTACTTCCCCGAGCCCTGTTTCAACTTCCTCAAAATCTTTTAAACGCTCGCCGGAATCACGGGCGGGCATCTGGCGGCGCGGCGCAGACTTTATCTTCTCTTTGACATCAGTCGGAACTTCACCGATAGCCACGGGCTCGTGGCTGAAATTGACGTCGACACCAAGGTAGCGCGCCACCGCGATCGCCGCCCGCTTGCCGCTGGCGAGAGCGTTCACCGCCGCTCCCGGTCCGGTGACGACTTCGCCGCTGGCAAAAACACCGCGTCGGCTGGTCGTGCACTGCTCCCGGTCAAAGATCAGGATGCCGCGCTCGTTCACGGCCGGTCCGTTTTCCGTCAGGAAAGTAAGGTTCGACATCTGGCCGATGGTCACGATCACCGTGTCGCCGGGGATGACGGAAAGCTCGGTCTCGCAGAAGGTCGGCGAGAAACGGCCGTGCTCATCGAAAACCGACTCGCACTTCTTGACCTGAAGCCCTTCGACCTTGCCATCGCCGACAAAAGCGCTCGGCCCCTGGCTGCAGATCATCTCAATGCCTTCAGCCCGGGCGTCGGCTATCTCCCAGTCGTGGGCGGGCATCTCGTGGTCGGCTTCGAGACAGACCATGGTCACCTTGCCGCCGGTGATACGCTTTGCTGAACGGGCGACATCGATGGCTACATTGCCGCCACCGATGACGATGATGTCCTTGCCAAGACCAGAAGTCTCGCGGCCGGCGTTCACATCTTCCAGGAAGGGAACCGCGAGCAGAACCTGTGGCAGATCGGCGCCGGGAATCGGCAGTGGCCTGCTCTCGGAAAGGCCGACGGCGATCAGCACCGCGTCATATTCCTGAACCAGGTCATCAAAGTTTATTTCGCCGCCGATGGCGGAGCCGGTCCTGATCTCTACGCCCATACCGCGGATGTAATCTATGTCTTCATCGAGGATATTCTTGGGCAGTCTGTAGTTGAGGATGCCGGTCCGGAGGAATCCGCCCGCCTCGGGCTGCTTTTCGAAGATAACCGATTGCACGCCTAGCAGCGCCAGATCGTGCGCGGCCGCCAGCCCCGAGGGACCGGAGCCGATTATCGCCACCTTTTTACCGGTCGTAAATTCGACTTTTGGCGGCTCATAGCCCAGACCTGAAGCCTTGGCCCCGTCACTGGCCACCCGCTTTAGGTTGCAGATGGCGATAGGTTCATCAACTCCGCCCCGGCGGCAGGCTTCCTCGCAGGGATGGGCGCAGATGCGGCCGATCGATTGCGGCAAAGGGTTTGTCTCGCGGATTATTGCGAGTGCCCAATCATAGTGGCCCTCAGCCACTAGCTGGATGTAGCGCTGCGCATCCGTATGGATAGGGCAGGCTACTTCACAGGGAGGCCTCAGCCGCGCGTCACCTGGAACAGGGCGCGCAGATGACCTCGATATGTTTTCAGTTAGTTTGCGCTCCACTGGCGCAGGAATTTCGGGATGTCGGCCGCTTCGCGGACGCCGACCTGAACTTCCCAGCCATCACCCAGTTCTTCGTCTAATTCGCCGGAGATCTGGGCGACATAGCCGGGGATGATGACCTTCTTGTGCGGAGCCTTCTCCTCGATACCGCTCTTCTTGAGGAAGGGTGCGATGGCGTCGGCTACGAACTTGCCTGCAGCCCAGGCCGTCAGCACTGACTGGCCTTCGACATCCATGATGCAGAGCCAGGCCGGCACCTTGCTGGCCTCGACCTCGGAGGAGACCGTAAAGTAGGTGAGCGAGAAGTTGGTTGTCACCAGGATCGGCGCGTCCGGTCCCGGGTCGTTGATCGGATAGACACCCTGGTCCATCTGCATCGGCCGCTGCGGGTCGGTGTAGATGTTCTGGCTGAGATAGAGAAGCGGCAGCACCCGCGCCGGATCCAGATCTGAGAGGATGACGAAGCCGGCGTACTTGGCCACGAACACTGAGGCGTAGACGGCTTCTAGCATCTTGTCATCGGTCATGTCGCAGGGGAAACCGATAGTCGGGAATCCCAGCGCCCGGAAAGTCTTCTTGATGGCTGCGCGGCGGATCAGAGTCTGGTCGAGCAGTACATCGCCCAGCGAAGTGGATGACGGATCGAGCACAACCTCCTTAAAATCGCCGTCGAGGGCCTTCTGGCCGAGGTCAGCCAGAGTCTCGAGTGAATCAGCCTTGATGGCGAAGGGTACATCCAGCTCTTTGGCAACTGCGGTGACCGCATCGAAGTTGGACTCGTTAGCGGCGTAAAGCAGCGGCTTCTTGTCCTTGATCGGCTCTGCGGCGGCTTTCAGGGCGGCGGCGTCATCGTTGATCAGGATGATTGCTGCGCCCGCCTTTTCGTCAGCCTTAGCGGCCAGGGCTGCCAGCTTTCCTGCATCCGCTGCCCTGATGGCAGCGACACGCGGCCTCAGGTTCTGGCCGACATAGTTGAACTCGGTATTCTTGAGCTGCTCCAGAAGGCCGTCGACTGTTGCGTCGTCCATGTCTTCCGTGATCAGTACGCCCAGGCCTGGCATGTGCTCGAAGCGCTTCTCGTGCCGGTAGAGGACTGTCTCCTCACCGACCGTGACGGCCATGTCGCCGGCACCTACTGTGACTTTACGAACTGGAGGAGCTGAAGCCTCACCCAAGGCCGCCTTGGCCTCATCAGTGACATATGGGCACTGATCCAGCTCAGCCTTACCAGCAGCCAGCTGCATGGCAAAAGCCATACAGGTAGGAAATCCGCACTCCTTGCAGTTGGTCTTGGCCAACAACTTGAATATCTGCAAGCCACTAAGAGCCACAGCTCACTCTCCCTTCGAATTTGACAAAATATCTTATTCAATTCTGGGGGACACATTACTTAATTCATAATTAAGTAATGTGTCCCCCAGGTGTTCCAGCATTATTAGAACATCGGGTCCATCTCGAGAGCAGGATGCCCGACTGAGGTCAGGTATTCCAGCACCTCTGACTCCTCAACTCCGTTTTCTTCGGTGGCGATCTTGTCCACCAGGTCCGGTACGCCGGCACGCTCGCCAGCGGCCACCAGTATATCGCGCATCTCCTCCTTGAGCTCCTTGGGCATCCATACCAGGCGCTTGATGCCACCGTCGGCGGAGATGAACTTGGGCGAGCCCATGTAGTAGCGTGAATGGCCGAGGAAGCCAGGGCTCTGCACGCCGCCGCCGACCGAACCGGCCAGAGTCGAGAACTTCATTCCTGAAGGCGTGTCACCCTTGTACTCGCGATTGACGGTCATGATGCCGTTACACATGGGCAGGATGCAGCTGATGACTTCGAAACAGCCGCATGAAGTCATGGGGTTCTCCAGCATCGAGTAGGTGTTGAACGCCTCGACGGCGCCCTGCGAATGTTCCTTCACATATTCGTTGACGCCGCTCCACTGGCCGCGCTCTTCATCAACAGTGACACCCTTGGGTACCGGCTGGTTACCGCCGGTCGGGTTCATCTCGTAAGCAGCCTTGCCGTCGAGCCAGTTGTAGGAACCACAGAGGCCCGGGCGCTCCGGCGTGATCACGCAAACGTGCGTGGGCGCGAAGCTTTGGCAGAGGATACAGGAATAGAAGGTGTCGACACTCTCGTCGGTGAGGCTGCCAAGGCGGTCATCCCGCTCCTGGTAGGCGACCTGCGCCCGCTCGAGCAGTTTCTCGACATCTTCCTGCTTCGTATAGATGGTGACCTGCACCTTGTCCACCACTTCGCCGAAATCGGCGTGGTAGCGGGCATGGATGATCTTGCCCAGGTGCTCGAAGTTGAAGCCGGCGTCGTGGGCACGCTTGCTGATGCGCATCCAGATGGTGTCGCGCTGTCCCATGTGCAGGACGCCCTCGGCCTCGTTGAAGAAGGAGTGGCCCTGGCGCTCAAGGATCGGCTCGAAGTCCTTCTGCATCTTGCGGCCAGAGACTTCCACATGAACGGCGAAAGGAATAGTGGCGCCTTCCTCGACATCGTCGATTTCGGGCCCGACCACGGTGACTTTGCCATCTTCCACGTCGTCAGCGATCTCGGTGAACTCGCATCCGGCGGATTTCGGCCCGGCCAGCTCTACCCAGTACTCGCCCTTGCGGATGCGCTCGCCCTCGAATGCGGGGCTGTAAGAGACAGGAACCGGCACTTCGGTGACGACGACCTTCAGGCCTCGTACCTCTATCGCCCTGGCGACCATCTCGTCATGAGGGACGTTGCTGACCACGTGCTCATAGGTGCAGACACCAGTCGGCAGGATCTCCGGGATGTCAGTATCTGCGATCGTCGGGAAACCATACGAGATAGCGCCAGCGGCGGTCGCGTATTTCTTGTCAGATACCTCGTCCATAGCCAGCACAAAGGCAAAGACGCGATCCTTGTTGTACTTGAGGACGTTTCGGTAGTCACCGGCCTGGACACCGCCGAAGGCGAGCGCCGCGCGGGTGGCGAAACCGAGTGAGAAGATATGACCCGATACAAACGGGCTGAACGGAACCAGGCGGGTGTTCCAGCCCATCTCCACGCCGCCCTCGACCAGCTGGTCGGCGAAGCTGACGCCGGTGTTCTGGTTCTTGCCGGCGATGAAGACGTAGAGCATCTTCTCCTTGAGCTCCTGGGCGATCTTGACGGCGGTCTCGACATCCGGTGCCGCGCCGGTGATGGCGGCGAAGCCAGGCGCTGTGCCGTCGACGAACTCGACTCCGCGCTCACGCATGATTACGTCGTCAGCCGCGCCAAGCCAGAGGTTGTCAGCGGTTGGTGCGATAGTCTCCGTATAGAAACCAGGCTGCAGCAGGTACCGTAGCGATTCGATTATCTCCTGGGAGAATAGAGTTGCGATACCGGCGTCGAGAGCCGTTCCCAGATACGGAGTCCACAGCGACGCAGCCGGGCCTTCCGGCAGCAGCTCGCGGGCGTGGTCCATGACCTGCTCCATGTCCTTGATCTTCTCGATCTTGATGCCGGTAAGGCCATAGATGACCGGCAGGTAGTATCCTGTGTTGGGAAGCTCGATAGCCTGCTCTGGACCGAACTGGTCGATCGCCCGCTGCAATGCTTCCTCGGCCTCGCTAACCCACTGATGGGCGCCGGCGATTACTGATGTCGCAATAAGTTTGCTCATGCTCTCCTCCTACAACTCTCGCCGGGCGGCCATATCCAGCAGCACGCGCTCTTTTTCCTCGTTGATGCCGAGGGCTTCTCTTTTTTCCTGGATCTTGTTCAGCACCATCTCCAGGATCTTTTCCTTCTGGGGCTCGAAGACAAGCTGGCCTCCGACTTTCTCTTCCCAGCCGTTGGACATGATGTCCACGACTTCCTTACAGTCTTCAACGGGGTTGCGAACACCGAAGACTACATAGGCGCCGGAGGCAGCGGCATAGGTGCCGATGGCCAGGGCCTTCTCGCAGTAGTATTCGGGGCAGATGGCCGCGATCGGCAGGTCGGAGATGTCCTCGCCGAGCCCGCCTTCCTCAACCACATGGGAGAGGATGGTCATGATGCGCGAGTTGTCCACGCAACTTCCCAGGTGCAGCACCGGCGGCATCCCGACGGTCTCGCAGACCTCGCGCAGGCCGTCGCCCGCTTCTTCGAGTGTTTCCGGCGCCAGCAGACCGTACTTGGCTGACGCGTGCGCCGCGCAGCCGGTCTGGACGACCAGGATGTTGTTCTTGATCAGCTCGCGAACCAGGTAGATGATGCTCTCGTCCTGGGTGACCCGCGGATTGTTGCAGCCGACGATAGCCACCGCTCCCTGGATCTTGCCGTTCATGATGTTATCGTTCAGAGGCCGGAACGAAGCGCGATACTTGCCGCCCAGCATGTAGTTGATGTATTCGTGTGAGAAACCGGCAACCATGTCGCCGGTGAACTGCGGGATGGCGACTTCGCCGCGGTTGGCGTAGTTATCGATTCCCATCCTGACGATATCCTTGGCGATGTCGAGGGCATGCTCTTCCTCGAACTCGACGTGAGTCGCACCGGGGATCTTCGCCTTCGGCGAGGTCGTGATCAGCTTGGTATGGAACTTCTCAGCCAGCGGCTGCAGAGCCTGCAGCACGCACTGGACGTCGACGATCATGGCGTCCACGGCGCCAGTGATGATCGCCAGCTCCTGGTGCAGGAAGTTACCCGCGGGCGGGATGCCGTGCCGCTGCAGCACTTCGTTGGCGGTACAGCAGATGCCGGCGAGAGTGATACCCTTGGCGCCCTTGCTCTTCGCGTATTCGATGACTTCGGGGTCCTGGGCGGCGGCGACGATCATCTCCGAGAGCGTCGGCTCATGACCGTGGACGATTATGTTGACGTCTTCTTCCTTAAGTACGCCCAGGTTGGCCTGCGAGACGATCGGCTTCGGCGTACCGAAGAGGACGTCGGACAGGTCAGTGGCGAGCATGGCGCCGCCCCAGCCGTCGGCCAGGGAAGTGCGCATGCCCTGGTCCAGCAGGTGGTCGGCATCCTGATCGACGCCCACATGGGTGCGATGCATGCTCTCGACGACCTCACGGTCTACGCCGCGGGGCACGATCTTCAGCTTGCGCCAGATATCCTGGCGTTTCTGCGGCGCACGCGAGACGTAATCGAGTTCGTCATCGACCACACCGTTGAAATTATCCAGCGCCCTCTGCGCCACCTCACCGGCGATATCATTGACTTCGCGTCCTTCCGTGGGGATCTTCATCAGGGCCGCCACAGCATTCAGCTTCTCCGGGTCCTTGATCGAATAACCCTGGACTTTGCCCTTGGATACCGCCAGCAGCGTGCGGGCGATGTCACGGCCATGGTCTGAGTGCGCCGCGACTCCGCCGGCGATCGCCCTGACCATGTAACGGGCGCCGATGGTGCCGTGTGTGGCGCCGCAGATGCCGGTCTTCTCCTCGGCGTTCTTCCCTACCAGCCTGCAGGGACCCATGGCACACAGCTGGCAACAAGAACCAGCGGCGCCGATAGGACAGGCTTTCATCTCGTCGACTCGGGAAAACACAGTGCTGATTCCCGCGGCGTCGGCTTTCTGAAGCATTTCCAGCGCGGCCGGATCTATGCTCTTGGCGCGTGGCTCAGCCTTTTTCTTTTTGTCTTTTGTATCTTCTGAATCACTCATGATGCGACTTTCTCCTTGGTTTGTGCCTGAAGTCCTTCTATAGCCGTCCGAACCAGTTTGACCGCATCCGGATGACGCATTACCAGGATGTCGGTACCGGCGAGCAGCAGGGTTGTAGCGGTGATAGCCTCCCAGAGGACGCCCCGGGTCTCTACATTGCCGTACGTGGGTTCTTCTTCCTCGCTGACCCTGGATTCCTTGGCTTTCCAGGTCTCAGGCGCGAGGTTGTTGAGGATCGGCATCTGCATCTTGCCGTCGTTCTGCATGAGTGCGGCGAGCCGGTCCCTCTCCATAATAGAATAGCAATACTCCAGGCCGTAACCCAACGCGCCAGTGGTAGGATCGATGATGATCTTGTCCTCGGGAACACCCAGCTGGGTGAGCAGCACATTCAGCTGTTTTGCCAGGTTCACGTCCATCGAGGTGAAGCCGACCACCGGCTTTTTGTAGCCCATCGCCGCGGCTCCGATCAGGCGGTGGTTGGATTCTTCAACCGGGCCGATGGGGATGTTCGCGTCCGGCAGGGCCTCGGCCACCTTCTTGAGCACGTCGGCGTCTTTGTCGGGAGTGCCCGTGCCGTAGACGATGAGCGGGACGCTGATCGCTTCATAGACTTTCTTCACGGTCTCGGCAGCTGACTCAGGCGAAGCGTCACTGCCGTTGGGATCGATGCTGCGAAGCTGCAGACAGATGGCGTCGGCGCCGAACTCGTCCTGGCATTTCTTCGCCCAGGCGACCGGATCGCTCATAACATCGTCATAGACCTTGCGTACAGTCTCAGGCCAGTCAGGTTGGGCTTCGTCGTATACTTCCATGGCGATCATGGGCGCGTTCGGCATATCGCCTTCCCAAAGGTGGAAGGGGAAAGTGGTCTCGCCACCGACCTTCTTGTCCGCTCCGATGGTTACTTCGCGGATGACACCCTTACACGATTCAACAGGCGGTTCAAATGACAAGGCAATCCTCTCCTTCCTAATATATCCAGGGGACATGATTATTCGTGTCCCCTGACTAACAAGGTTTCCCAGGGGACATGATTATTCGTGTCCTCTGACTAACAAGGTTATTTGGCATATGGCAGGGGCAGACAGCGTTACCGCAGTGCAGTCCTGGGTCCGCCCAGCCCGTAAAAATTAAAGGTTCGAGGCGCAAGCCAGAAAACTCAACCTCCGGCTTGACGAACTCGGACCTTATATCAAGAACCCGTCCGGCTACCGTCCCTGGCGGTCCGGCTCCGTCCGAGCCTCAACGCGTCCGTACTTAGTTCTTTGTTTCACAAGCGTACGGTAAGGGTGAATAATAACACCGTCCGGAGGCACTCGTCAATAAGAAATGCAGATACCATGACCGGTATCTGCAACACTGCAACAATGAGCACAAACAGGCTTAATAATCACAGCAATTGGATATTTATATAACATCAGTTTTCATGGGTGGACAGCTCTGCGGTTCCTGAGCCGGAAATCCTCGATCCAGACAGGAAGAAGGAGGAAAAAAATGGGATATACACAGGTGGGACTTGAAGACAGGATCTACGAGATGTACCCGGAACTCATGCAGCATCGGATAGCGATCAAGCTCAGCTTCGATGAGGGGCGGAACGCATGGGTCGTGACCTTTGAGAAGGACGGCAAAAACAGGCACGCGTTCCTCGACAAGGGCGACGCCGACGAGTGTATGGACGGCCAGAGCTGCATCTACCTTGGGACACTGGTTGCCCAGTACATAAAGGACCTCGAGGAAGAGCTGGGGATATCATGAATTTCAACCTCAACGAAGAAGGCTACCTGGCGGATACGGACAGCTGGGATGAGGATGTCGCCAAAGCCATCGCCGGCAATGAGGGTATCGATTCCCTGACGCCGGAGATGATGGATGTCATCCGTTTCATGCGCAGCTATTATCAGAGCTACAATTCGTTCCCCATCCTCAACACGGTCTGCAAGAACGTGCACCAGCCGCAGGACTGCGTCAATGAGGAGTTCATAGATCCGCTCAAGGCGTGGAAGATCGCGGGACTGCCAGACCCTGGTGACGAAGTCGTCACATATCTTAAGCGCTAGCAGTCACGTCAGCTACCAGTACAGTAGTTATCTCCTGCGGGATCGAGTCCTGATGACATAGCCGCCTGCGCCCACAGCCAGCAATCCAGTCACCGGCGCCATCAGCATTAGACCGGTGCCGGGAAGCGAGGCTGGCAACGATGTGGCCGTCAGGACATACGCGTCTTCCTGAACGGTCGTAGTGACAGTGAAGTCTTCACATGCCGGCGTCGTTCCCTGAACTATCAGTACCGCGACCTGATGCTGGCCGGGAGCCGACGTCGCCGGCACCATGAAACTACCGCTAAAACTCGCCAGCATGGTGGCGGTATCGTAGTCAGAAGGCATGGTTCCCAGAAGCATCGCGCCGGCCATATCGGTCTCGACCCACCAGACTTCGAAATCAGGCCCCGGCATGACGATTGAAGGATCGGATTCGGGAGCATCAAATGCTCTCGAGGTTGGAGACAGCATCACCGAGCCAGACACCGAAAACGCGCTTCCCGCTGGCCCCTGGGACGGGACAACGGAAAATATGCCCCTTTCCGCTCCGCATTCCTGGACTGGCACCTGCGCAAAAGTTGTCGCCGGAACCAGGCAGAAGAAAGCCAGCGTAAAAGAGAATAAGGCAAGGGCCATCAGCCGATGATTGGGTTTTCCGGGAATCATTCGTGAAATTCGAAGATTCATGAAACGCCCTTTCTTCCGTTTTTAGATACTCGCCGGCTCCGGCGGACTAACGCACCCGATCCCAGCGCAAGCAGACCAGCCGCAGGAGCCATGAGTGTCAAACCTGTCGCAGGCAGGGAATTCGCTGTCTGCACATATGCATCCCGGCTCACTGCCTCGGTGACCTGAAAGGCCAGGCATGCCGGATCGATATATCCCTGTGGCAGGAAGCCGACGTCGTGATTTCCGGAGGCGGCGTCTGACGGGATCATGATAGTGCCACTGAAGCTGGCAATATCGTTCTGATCGATATCCGTTGGCAGCTCGGCGAGCACCTCGCCGCTGTCCATCCATACCATTGCCGTCACCGGGCCGGCGATGCCGGCGGCTGGCACAGGCGCTCCCTCCGTGGCTCCGCCACCTATATCAAGCCCATACATAACCGCGAACGAGCCGGAAACATCCACGGTGCTTCCCGCGGGGCCAGATTGCGGCGAAAGGAAGAACTCTCCCTGGATCGAATCCTGGCTGTTGCAGGTACCGATTTGCGTCTGCCGCCCGAGGGCCGGTCCTGTGATGGAAGCCAGGATTGCCAGCATCCCGGCGAAAAGCATGAGTATCATTAAACGCCGTTTCATCCTGCTCCCCTTTCCGGTTTAAAAAAGCATGGGCGGCCCTGAAGGCCGCCCATTAATTACCCTGATATTACAGAGCCTATTCCTGTATGCATAATATCCGCGCCTTTCCCGCTTTTTGCAGGAACATTCGTGATCAAGACTTATTGATTCTCATCTCGGCCGCTATCAGCGTGTTCCGCATCAGCATGGCGATGGTCATCGGACCGACTCCGCCAGGCACAGGGGTGATGGCGCGGGCTTTCTGGCTGGCCGCCTCAAAGTCCACATCACCCACGAGACCGTTATCCGTGCGGTGGATGCCCACATCGATGACGGTCGCCCCTTCCTTGACCATGTCGCCCTTGATCAGCTGGGGCACGCCGACCGCCGCTACCAGCACGTCTGCATTCCGGGTGACCGCGCCGAGGTCCTTCGTCCGTGAGTGGCAGATGGTGACCGTGCTGTTCTCGGCGAGCAGCAGCAGCGCCGCGGGCTTGCCGACGTTATTGCTCCTGCCGACCACGACCGCGTTCGCGCCTTCGAGTTCGGTGCCGCTGCGCTTGAGCAGCTCGATCACGCCCGCAGGCGTGCAGGAGACAAAACCCTGGACGCCGATGGCCAGCCTGCCCACGCTGGTCGGATGGAAACCGTCGACATCCTTGTCGGGATCGATGCTGAGGATCACCTTCTCCTCGTCGATATGGCCGGGAAGCGGCAGCTGCACCAGCAGGCCATGGACATCCTCCTGCCGGTTGAGCTGATCCACCAGGGCCAACAGGTCTTCCTCTGAAGTCTCCGCCGGAAGAACATGCTTGATCGACTTGAAGCCGATCTCCTGGCAGGCCTTCTCCTTGTTGTTCACATAAACCTGGGACGCCGGGTCCTCGCCCACCAGCACAACCGCCAGGCCGGGAGTGACGCCATACTCCGCCTCCATCTTCTTGACTTCTTCAGCGAGCTCGGCACGGATGTCGGCCGAGATCTGCTTGCCGTCGATGATCTCTGCTGCCATGAAAATTCCTTTCGATGTCATTTCTCTGCTGATACTGCTTCAGACAATGGCGAAAATCTTATCAAAAAGAGGGGTTACGCCGCCAACGGAAGGTGAATCGTCAGGTAGAGTCAGCAAGGACTGGCCTGCCACTTCGGCTGCAAAAAGGCCCGGGTCCTCGGGAAGGGTGGCGACCAGCGGCAGCTGCAGCCGTTCTATCTCAGGCTGCAGGGCGGCGGCTGATTCCGGTGTGGCGCGGTTGAGGACGAACATCTTCTCCCCCAGGTCCAGCTTCATCTCGTCGGCAAGGTCGAGCACGTTTCGCGCCGCGCCCAGGCCTCTGACGCCCGCGTCCGAAACCACCAGGAGGATATCGGTCCTGCGGGTCGTCCGCCTCGACAGATGCTCGAGCCCTGCCTCGTTGTCCATGATCACATGCCTGTAGTCGCCGGCGAGCGCATCCATATAGCGGCGGATAATGTTGTTGGCGAAGCAGTAACAGCCCGCTCCCTCAGGCCGGCCCATGGTGAGCAGGTCGAAACCTTCACCCTCCGCCAGGGCCTCCTGCATCTTGTATTCCACGAACTGGTCCTTGGTCATGCCGCCGGGGATGTCCCGGTCGCCGGCAAAGCCCTGCTCACGCGCAGAACCGACAGTGATCGGCACCTCGATGCCGAGGGTCTGTCCCATGTTTGAATTGGGATCTGCGTCGACGACCAGAACCGGCGTCTCCCCCCGGTTCACCAGGTAGCGGACCGCCAGCGAGGCGATGGTCGTCTTGCCGGTGCCGCCCTTGCCTGCGACTGCGATGGTAGTCATGGAAACCTCCGCTTAAGCAATCATGTGGATCGATCAGTCTGATTCTTAGCCTGCCAGGCAATCACAGGCTGCACAGAACCTAGTTCAGCTTCTTCAGGATCCCTTCCATCCTCGGGAACCATCTCATGTCAGTATGCGGGAAGAAGAGCGATGCCATGTACTCGTCCATAAAGTACTGGTTGTCAGAAAGTTCGATATTGGTCATGGTGCGGGCTACGTTCTCGGCTGCGCTCAGCATGTCCTTCGAGAACGAGACCAGCCGGGCACCCAGCAGGGAACCGTTGCCGACGAATGTGAAGCGCTCCGGGTCGAGTTCCGGGAACAGGCCGATGGCAGCGGCGCGGTCTACCTGAAGGTACTTGCCGAATCCACCGGCTACGTATACCTGTTCGACCGCGTCCAGATCCATGCCCACGCTGTTGAGCAGGGTTGTGATGCCGGCGAAGATGGCGCCCTTGGCCCGCATGAGATTGTCGATGTCGGGCTCGGTGATGACGATATCCTGCCCGGTCGCGGTATATTCGCTGCCCGCCAGCACGTACTCCCATAGCCCGTCAGCGTTTCGCCGCAACCACTGGCTCGCTTTTGCTTCCTTGAACTTGCCGTTCTGGCCGATGATGCCGGCTTCCAGCAGCTCGGCGATGGTATCGATTATCCCGGAGCCGCAGATGCCCAGAGGCGGTTTGCCTCCGATCGTGAGGATGTGGGGTTCGCCGCTGGAGGGATCGATCTGGACCGCCTCGATGGCTCCTCTCGTCGCCCGCATACCATGCTCTATTCCGCCTCCCTCGAAGGCCGGGCCAGCCGAACATGACGTCGCCACCAGCCATTCGCTGTTGCCGACCACGGCTTCACCGTTGGTCCCGATGTCTATATAGAGAGTAACCTTCTCTGTCTGGAAGACGCCAGAACCGACTATGCCGCTGACGATATCGCCGCCCACGTAACTGGATACGCACGGGAATGTATACAGAAAAACATGGTCGCAGACATCGATGCCCAGATGGCCGGCGCGCACAGGTGGCAGGAAAGTGGCAGCAGGAACGTAGGGGGCTATGCGGATATGTTTAGTGTTCACACCAGTGAGCAGGTGAGTCATCACCGTATTCCCGGCGGCCACCATATGCGATACCTGACAGCGGTCCACCCCACCCTTCTCAAGGACTTTCTCGATCACCGTGCTTATGGTCTGTACGACCGACTCCTGGAGCTGCTTGCGGCCGCCGGCTTTCTGGGAATAGACGATGCGGGTGATCACGTCGTCGCCGTAGCTGATCTGGCCGTTGTACTCGGAAGCCTCGGCGACGGTCGTGCCCTTCTTCAGATCCAGGAGCTGCGCGTAGACGCTGGTGGTTCCGATGTCGAGCACGATGGAATAATCCTCAGCCGTCCTGTCGCCGGGCACCACCTGGATGACCTTGGGCCCTTTCAGCCGCTCGACCAGCGTGACCGTTACCTCCCAGTCCTCGTGCCGCAGCATGAGCGGCAGATCGCGGACCACGTGAAAATCAACCGAGACATCCTCGATGCCGTGCTGGGCTTTCAGTGCCAGCTTCAACCGGTCGAGGTCGTTGATGTTGTTGGCCGCGTCCGGAGGGGCCAGCTCGAGATGATATTTTTTTACCACCGGATCGACCGCCCAGCCGGTCACCAGGCTTTCCAGATCCTGCGCGGTCAGCACCCGGCCGGGGCCCGGCCGCCGCTCGTGGGTGAGCGCCACGGCGTCGCCCATCCGCGATTCCTCGGGGATGGATACCGTAAGGTCGCCCATGACTTTCACCCTGCAGGCGAGCCGCTGCCCGGCCTTGTAATCCTCGTCGGAGAGCTTGGCGGATTTACCGCCCTCGTATTCGCCCTCAAGGATCTCGACCTTGCATTTACCGCAGGCGCCGGTACCGCCGCAGGAGGCGTTTATGTGGACGCCTTCCAGCAGCGCTACCCGCAAAAGGTTGGCTTCGTGAGGAACGCCCTCGCAGACGATATCGCCGGGCTGGAATGTGATTGTATGTGTCAGCTGTTCATTCATGGCGCTCCATTATATAAAGTTCAGCAGGTGTTATCCCCCAACTTCATGTCCCGGTAAACGATCTCGATCTTGTCGACAAGTTCATCGAGAGGCACCGGTTTCAGACAGTAGTCGTTGGCGCCATTCTCAAGGCAGGTGAGGCCGGTGTGCACCGAAGCGTGGCCGGTCAGCATGATCACAGCCAGGCTTGGATAGTCCTTTCTGAGCTCCTTGAGGCAGTCGTTGCCGTCCATGTCCGGCAGCATCAGGTCAAGGACAACTACATCCACTGGCGAACCGGCGAGGCTGGCCAGCCCGCTCCTGCAGTCTGATGCGGTCGTGACCTCGTATCCGCGCCGGGTCAGCCGCTTGGCGGTCACCTCGAGATAATCCGTCTCGTCGTCAACCAGCAACACCCGTATCTTTTCTGATGCTTCCACTATCCGCCTCCATTCGGTTCCGGTTCTGCGATCTCGTCAAGGTCGCCGATTATCGAGTTCCGGTAACGGTCCACCATGGACTGCTCACCCATGACCATGTCGATCTGCCTGGTGTGGATAAGAAGATACCCGAGTACCTTCAATCTCTCAATCAGGTATTCCTTGGGCTTCTTCTCGATCCGCGCGGTCAGCGCGTCCAGTTTTACTTCCACCCTGAAGCCGTACCGCTCCAGGATCTCTCGCAGCAGATAGACCCGGGTGAAGCGGCGGCTCCTGTCGGCTGCGCCTCCCTTGAACTGGAAGCTCACGTAATTCTCGGTAAGCAGCTCGCCCAGATAGGCCTCGGCGAGAGTGAAATGATAACCCAGCCTCATGCTCAGGTTACAGAAATTCCGGGAGATAAGGAAAAAATTCCGGTTGCCCAGGGAAGCGCGCACGGCCGGATCCAGGCTGGGATTCATGGTCGAACGGAAAAGGATGGAACCGAAGCCTTTCATGCTTACGGGAGGTGGTCCCAGCCACGGCTTGACCGTCATGCCGTCCCAGATCGCCTTCATCGGCTCGGAGACGATGTCGTCCCAGCTCACATATTTGTTCTTCACATCAAAACCCTCACGGAAACCGTCGTCCAGATCCAGTACCCACCACTGGAACGGCGACTCCCCTACAAGCTGCTTGGCAGCCTTGGCGTCGAAGCCGGACATCTTGCCGAAAGTGAACATCTGGTCGACGGCCTTCTCATGGCAGAAACGGGTCAGGTCATGCAGCGTCTCGCACTGTGACGGCCTGAAAAACGGCGATGAAGGATCGGTGAGATTCAGCGGCGACACGAGCGCCATTATCTCTTCGAGTATATGGTAGATCGGGCTACCCACCATGAGGTTCGGCGGCGGGACAGCCCTGGAAAGGATTTCCTCCCGCTTCCCCCGATAAACGCGCCTGCTGTCGGCGTCGACTGTGACTTCAGTGCCGTTATCCAGATGCTCCAATGCGTGCTCCAGGCCGAAAATGGCGGGCACACCAAACTCTCTTGCCACGATCGCCAGATGAGTCGCCGCATGGCCGGTCTCGCTGATGACAGCAGCAGCCCGGTTCATCAACGACGCCCATTCCGGCATCGGATGCTCGACAAGCAATACGGCTCCCTTTGGAAACTCCAGCAGGTCCAGATTGCCACGGACCCTGAATACAGGGCCGAATGCAGTGCCCCGGCTCACCGAAAGTCCTCCGCGCATCAAAAGGTCCTTCCCCCTGATGTCGGAATCGTTTATTAACAGTGAATCGCCCTGGGCCAGCTGCGCCAGCGGCCGGCTCTGCAGGATGATGACCCTGCCGCCATCCTCGATCGACCATTCTATGTCCTGGGGGACTCCGAAATGCTGCTCGAGGCTGATGGCGATGCCAGCAAGTTCGCGCTGCTTCTCCGGAGTGAGATAAGTGCTGACATTACCCGGACCGCGGTGGCAGACTTCCGTAGGATCCTCACGGTATACCTGAAAATAATCAGTGTCAGCGGTGCCCTCAACCACACGGCGCCCCAGCCCCGGTGCAGCATTGATCTCGACCAGGGAGCTACTGGTATCACGGGGAGAGCGCGAGAACATGACTCCGCTCACGGCCGCGTCGACCATCACCATGCAGCCGACACACATGATCACATCCTGGTGGCGGAATCCACGCTGATGGCGGTAGATGATCGCTTGGCTGCCATATTTACTGGCGACGATCTCCTTGAATGTCTCGAGGATGGAATCCTCGCTGATGTTCAGCTGGGTGCGGTACTGGCCGGCGAAAGAAGCGCCGGAACCGTCCTCCTCCGTGGCGCTTGAACGCATGGATATCAGCGGCCCTGCACCATCCTTTTCGGGAAGGGAGCGGTAGCTTTCCATGATCTGGCGCTCAAGATCTTCTGGCAGAGGCGCGGCGCTGATCAGGCGCTGGATCCTGGCGCTGGTGGTATAGAGCGCTTCGATATCATCCAGGTCCACAGTCTTCAACAGGCGGTTGATCTCGTCCTGGAGGCCGGTCGAGTGCATGAAATACTGTGTCGCCGACGCGGTTATGGCAAATCCCGCGGGAATCACCAGACCGGCACGGTTGTGTACTTCCCCGAGGTTTGCCAGCTTTTCTCCCACCGCGTCCGCGTCTTCCTTGCTGATCTGCGATAGCGGAAGGATGTATTCTCCGGGCGCTACCTCGGGCTGCCTCGCAAGAATCTCTTCGATCCTGGCGGAAATCTTCTCGAACGCCGGATTCAGATCCTGATATCTGCCGTCAGATATCTGCTGGAGATTGTGGATCATCTTGTAGACGTTCACGGTCATGGCAGTACACTGGCCGCGGACGAACGCCATACCGAAAGGCCGGCCCCGGGTGAGCGCCAGCTCCATCGCCGCCATCAGGTCGAGGGCGCTGTTGTTGGCGGTCAGGAGCGCGCGGAAATCACGGTAGTGGTTTCGGAAGGACTCCTCAAGCACGGCCGGATCCGCCGATTTCCCAGGTGTGGAAAAATAGGCCGTGATCTTATGCATGCCTGTTCTGAATCTGCCGCTCATTACATACCTATAACCATTCCTGGCCACAACAATCAAGTGGCCCCCTGCGAACCGCTCTGGCGCGATTCGGCGAGGGGGCCACCATATCAGCTTCAGATCGATACTGTAACAGCTATCAGTGCTCCAGCTTCAGTCCCCAGCCTTCGAACATGAACAGCAGGGCAAAGCCGTACCATACTGTGTACAGGACGTAACCGATATTGGCCAGCACCAGCGCCAGCCACTCGGTCTTTGGCGACGATGATTCGATGCCGTAGTAGTTATACGCCGGCTCCACGGACCTCTCGTTCAGCTCCATGAGGATCTTCGACTGATCGAATTCCTCCAGGGCCGTCAGGTCCCTCTGGGCGTTGTCGATGCCCATGTACCAGTCATACATCACCATCTCATCGGCCAGGCCTTCCTGGCTCAGCTCCCTGTTCGCGACCGGCTTGTAGCCCTGAGTGGGATAGCCGTATTTCTTCTGTAGCGCTCCCTGGTCGTTACCAAAGGCAAGCTCGGAGTCAGTGACTGCAGCCGCCATTATCTTGCCGAGGTCGCCCTCTACCTTGACCTTGGTCTTGTCGACGCTGACAGTCGCGCCTGCCTTCCTGAACAGCTCGGCGATACGCTGCGCCTGTGCCAGGCGTACTTCCTGGTCGCTTTCGTCAGACTCGCGGATGGGACCAGTCGTGAACGATACCGGGACTCCCATCTCCTTATGCGCTTCCTCAGTCATCTTCTCATTGAAGTCAGACGAGTACTTGGAGACACGGTTGAACAGGTCGTCGATCATGTTCAGGCCGTTCTCGGTACCACCCTGCCACAGAGGCAGGAAGAGCAGCACCAGTACCACGAAGAAAGAAAGCAGCATTCCAAGGCCAAGTCCGAACAGTCTCTTGTTGGCTATCATCAGGCCTCACCACCTTCAGCGGCACTCGGACCCGAGTGGGGTGGTTCCTCCCCCTTCAGCACCTTGATATTGCTGAAGAATACCTTGAACACCCAGAGGGCGAATACAAGGATCACCCCGAAGAAGACAACCATTCCGATCTTGTCTATGAATGAAGTCGTAGCCTTCGGCAGGTCGATGTAGCCCAGCTTGCGGAACTTGTCAGGCAGTGCGAACAGCCTGTTGATGAAACCGGCGATGATCGTGATGGCATAGAAACCACGGATGACAGAGCCGGATACGACTTTGGTCACGATCGAGCCGACCTGCACGCCCAGTAGTGAGCCGAGCAGCATGCCCAGGGCCAGCGAGAAGAACACGAAGCCGTAGATGGCATACTGGAACAGGCTTGCATAACCGGCGGTGAACACGATCTGGAAGATGTCGGTACCGACTGTCGTAGCCGAAGAGACACCGAGTACATAAACGAAGATGGGGAACGTCAGGAAACCGCCGCCTACACCCATGATCGCGGCAGCAAGTCCGACCAGCATTCCGCTGAGCACCAGGAAGATCGATGAGATCTTGCGACCCCCCGGCACCACACCCTGGTCGAAGGTGACCATCGGCGGGATCTTGACTCTCTGCAGCTTCTCGGCGAATCCGGTCAGCGCTTCACCCTTGTCCCTTACTTCTTCCTCATGAGGCTCAAGGGTGCGGGAGGCCTCAGCTGCGGATTTCTTCGACTTCAAAAAATCCGTCATCGCATAGATACCGAGGAATCCGAGCATCACTACGTAGACGATGGTGATGAAGGCGTCGCTGATGGTCGGGTTATATTCGTATAACGTGCGGTTCAGATAACCACCAGCTGTCGTGCCCGCTATCGATCCCACCAGGAACGCGATCGCGAGGACGAACGAGATGTTGCCCAGCTTTCTGTGCAGCACGCTGCCCATGATCGCCTTGGCGAAGATATGGAACAGGTCGGTACCTACCGCCAGGATACCCTTGACACCGGCGCTCATGAGGGCCGGTGTGATGACGAATCCGCCACCGGCGCCGATGCAGCCGGTGATCAGACCGGCGGCAAGGCCGACGAAGATAGATATCAGGAATATCTTGGGCGAATAGAAAGCCGGGCTGTACGGCTCCTTGCCTCCCACGATGTTCGGCAGGGTCTGGTTGATCTCTTGCGCGAAAGCGATGCCACCGATGATCACGAACGCCAACATCGCGCCCAGGATCATCAGCCGTTTCCGGCTGCGGAGAATCCGCTGCGAGACCTCCAGTTCCCATTGGGCGTGGGCGCGGCTGCTCATGACGAGCATGCTGCCCACATATCTGAAGACCTTCATCCTTTCTCTCTCCTTTGTAGTTTGAACAGTACTGTTTCTAAGCAAATGCCAGTGAATACCCCGATTACATTCAGGCCCTGACGATCTTCTCAAAGAGAGTCTCGAACTCCACGGGCTTTATCAGGTAATCGACGGCTCCCTGGCCTATCCCGGCGCGGGCCGCGCTGGCTGAAGCATATCCCGAGAGGATCAGGAACCTGGTCTCCGGGCTCATGCCCTTCAGTTCCTTTAACACCTCATTGCCGTCCTCACCCGCAAGCCTCATATCCAGCAATACCACATCGAAGCCGCGGTCCATCATCTTGCTCTTTGCGCCGTCACCCGAATATGCACCGTCGCACTCAACGCCCTTCCTTCTCAGGCGTTTGAGCAACGTGTCCACGAAGTCCTGCTCATCGTCAACCACCAGCACGCTTGGTACACCCATTTTTGCATCACCTCAATTCCTGTGGTCTAGTTTTTCTGCTTACCGCCGGTCGAATCCGGCAGGAATACCTGGAAGATACTGCCTCCCTGCTCGTTGTTGTCCGCCTTGATGTCACCTCCAAGCCTCTGGATGATGTTGAAAGAGATAGACAGGCCCAAGCCGGTGCCCTTGCCGTTCTTGGTCGTGAAGAATGGGGCGAAGATCCGCTGGCGGACCTCCTCGCTGAGCCCCGGCCCGGTGTCAGAGATGGAGATGACGATCCCGCCGCCAGCTACCGCGGCTGTGCTGACGGTAATCTGGCCGACACGCTCGATGGCGTCGATGGCGTTGTTGACCAGGTTCAGCAGGACCTGTTGAAGCTGTGAGGAGTCGGTCACGATCCCGGGAAGATCCGGCTGGAATTCCCTGATTATGGTTATGCCGTTCTTGTTGGCTTCGCCTTCGAGGAACGAGACAGTCTCGCTGACGACCTGGTTGATGTCGGTCCTGGCCATAACCATCTCACCGGCATGGGAAAATCCCAGGAGCCTGTGGGTTATCAGCTTGGCCCGGTTCACATGAGTGCGGATCTTGGCTACAGCCTGCCGATACTCACCCAGGTTCTCGACGCTTCCTTCTTTTTCATCAGAGAGCAGTTCGTCGATCCAGCCTGCCTGGCCTTCGATGATCTGCAGCGGATTGTTGATCTCATGGGAGACGCTGGCGGCGAGCCTGCCGATAAGCGCCATGCGCTCGGATTCGAGCACCCGGTTGTTCAGGCTCGTCCGTTGATGGTCGGCATCCTGGATGCGGTTGACCATGGATGAGATCAGGACTGTCGCCGTGCCCACGATGGCCACTATGGCCAGGATCACCATGACGATCACCTTGTTCCTGGCGCTGAAGAACTCTGTGAGGGCGCTGTCGATGTCTTCCTTGAGAACGAGGATCCAGTTGCCGTCGTTGAGGCTGGTGGCGCTATATATATAATCGTCTGTCTGGATCACGGTGGTCCCGGTTGCAGGCAGCTCTGACAGCTGGAATGGGGTCTCGAGGTTATTCGCCCGGCTGGGCGTCTGAGGCTCACCAGCCCTGTTGACGATGAAGGCGTCACCACCAGGGCTCAGCTCGGCGCTGGCCAGCAGCGCGTTGAAAAGGTCGGAGTTGATCGTGGCCCTGAGTATCTGCGTCCTCTCGGGATTCGCCACCGCGACGACAAAATGGGGCACTCCTCTGAAGCCGCTGAAGATATCACTCGTGTAATTGCCCTTGCGCATGACTTCGGTGAACCAGTCCTCGTGGGCGTAATTCACTCCGGCAAGCTGCTCGGTGAAGGGCCCGACATAAGCGACATGATTCCCGGTCTGGTCGATCACGCCAAGATCGGTCATGACCCCGGTCCGGTTCGATGACTCGTAAACATGCTGAAGATTATCCTGCTGAGCCAGGAATTCCGGGCTGTAGAGAGAGATGAGGCTGCCCAGACGCACGTTCTGGTTGAGCAGGAAAAGCTCGATCGTCTCACGCCGGCTATCCGCCAGGCTGCCCAGTTCCGCCGAGGTCTTCTCGATCCAGGAATCCTTGTAGTAGTTCAGTGACAGGTAGCTGATGCCGATCAGGGGGAGCACGGAGACCAGGGTGACTATCAGTACCAACAGGAGTTTCTGCCGTTTATAATAGGCGATGCGCGACCTCGGCTCGAGGATGTCCTTTTTGATTGTGGCCGCGTACATTTTCATATCCAGGATCTTTTCTCTCATGCCGGCGCTGAAATCAGCTGCGCCGGGCCGCATATGTATCTCAGGCAAAACCTGCGCCATCATCCCGCTGCCAGATTCTTCCCTTCCGGACACAGGCAGACTTACCGGTCAGCCCGGCCATCATCTGATCTGAGCAATTCATCCCTGCGCCTGTAGGCTCCCCTGATGCGGTCGATCAGGAGGTCGATCTCGACCGGTTTTCTCAGATAGTCGAAGATCCCGAGCTGCCAGGCTTCCGCCTCATCCAGATCGTTGCCGTGCGCCGTATGGACGATCACCTGCATCAACGGATATTTCCTTCTGACCGTACGCAGCACTTCCATGCCGTCGATTCCCGGCATCCTCAGATCGAGTACCATCACTTGGGGCTCATTCTCCTCAACATACTCGAGAGCCTGAACGCCATTGAACGCGGTATGGCCGGCGAGGTCGCGGAGGTTGAGCCGCTCGGCAAGCGCCTTGATGAACTCCTCCTCGTCATCAACAAGGAGCAGGCGGATGTCATTGTCATTCATCGCTCTGCTTGTCGTTCTTTGCATCCCTGCCGCCGTTGTTGTCTTCTTTTTCTTCCGACAGGGCGGACTTCAGGCTGTTCATGGCGCTCTCCTTCATCATGTCAGTTGCCGTGTCGAACTCACCGCTCTCGGCAAATGCGACGGCCGCCATCGAGTCCTCAAAACTTGCCTTGTAGGCGATTCGGATCTTCTTCATCAGGTTCTCGGTCTCAACGGGTTTCTTGAGGTAGTCGAATGCGCCCAGCTCGCGAGCCTTCTCCTCGTCGCGCTCGGTGCCATGTCCGGTCAGGATGATCACCTGTATCGCGGGGTGGAACCTCTTGACCCAGCGAAGCACTTCGAGGCCGTGTATGCCTGGCATCTTCAGGTCCAGTACCAGCACGTCCGGCTCTTCTTCAGAGACCGACTCGATGGCCTGTTCGCCATCAAAAGCGGTATCGCTGTCAACATCGCGCATCTGCAGGCGCTCGGACAGGGTTTTGACAAACTCCTCCTCATCGTCAACAAGCAGTACCTTGATTTTGTCCTGCTTCTTCTTCATGTTGCTGATCCTCGCTTTCTATTAAAAAAAGCTTTATTGGCCGACCGCTCTCCCGGCTAAACGGGATACATTTTAAGACATTTTGAAACTATTATTAGCTGAATAAGGTAAATCTATAGCAGTATTTTGGAAAAATCAAGCATTTTTTGGATAAAATACCGATTTTTTCCTGAGGGGCGAAATTGGGGAGTCAATGTCGGACACTTTGAAACATCAACTATTCTGCGCAGGGATCAGCAATAAGATGAAAAACTGGATGTGTCAGACCCTGGGGACTCGGTAAGGAGAAGGGTCTACTCAGGAAAGCGAAGGTACAGAAAGAACCAGCTTCTTGCCCTTCCGGCCGCCGTCATCGACGACGAATGTGCTGCCTAGACGGGAAAGGCACGCTGACATGAGCCCGGGTTCCATAAGGTCCTGCTCCATCAGGGTGGTATCACCGCCGCTGGATGTCACGATCACCTGCGGAACCTTCCCCTTGC
Source organism: Actinomycetota bacterium (assembly GCA_016235065.1). Lineage (GTDB taxonomy): Bacteria > Actinomycetota > Thermoleophilia > BMS3ABIN01 > BMS3ABIN01 > JACRMB01. The sequence goes on from JACRMB010000005.1 coordinate 359,983, forward strand.
CACGTTCGGTGCTGATATTGATGCCGCCGTTCTCGGGCAGTGCCTGCATCAAAGGCGCTATCAGGGAAGAGACGAGGAACTGGAGCAGGGAGGCGTCGCTGGAGACCTCCGGGATCTTCCGGCCATGTGACGCTTCAAGGATGATCCTCAGCTGATTCGCCGGCCTTTGCATCAAAGACACAAGGTCTTCCACCACTTCCTCAACCCGAAAGATGCTCCTGGCGGTATCTCCCCTATGGGTGAAGCGATTGAGGATGTCCACCATGTCCGCCGCCAGTCTGGCACGCTCGTTGATATTGCCCGTGATCTCCCGGCAACGTCTGACACATCCGTCCAGGTCATGCTGCTGCGATTGCAGCAGGTCGGCGATGAGGCCGTTATACTCCTTGATCACAGCGAAATGGTTCTGGATCTCGTGGGTGGCGTCGGCCACTATCCTGCTGTGAAAAGCGATCCTGGCCTGACAAAGATCGTCTTCGGCAATGCTCACAGGGTGCTCCCTGAATCGCTGGCGGCGCTCCTCTTCTTGGCGACAGCCTGTTCTATCTTGGCGATCAGCTCGCCGATGTCGATCGGCTTCATCAGGTAGTCGAAAGCGCCGCGTTTCATTCCCTCGATACTGCTTGCAGCTGCGCCATGCCCGGTCAGGAGTATCGCCTCTATCTCAGGATCGCGCACCTTGAACTCTCCCAGCGCGTCCAGGCCGTCCAGGCCCGGCATCCTGATATCGAGCAGGACGACATCGGGTTTGAGCCCCGAGTCCATAGCATATAGCGCCTCGTCAGCGCGGCCGGCTACCGTCACGTTGAACGACCGCAGCCGCAACCTTTCCGCGAGCGTCTCCGCGAACTCCACCTCATCATCCACAAGCAGGATTTCAATAGCATCCATTATGGTTTATCCTCCCAGATCGCAATCTATCGGAAAATCTATAATAAACGTGGCGCCTTTGCCCGGAGGACTCTCGACGCTTATCTTGCCGCACAGCTTCTTCACAATACCGTAGGTGATCGACAGGCCGAGGCCGGTGCCGCTGTATTCGTTCTTGTTCTTGGTCGTGAAGAAAGGTTCGAAAATATGGTTCATGACATTCTGGGGGATACCCGGCCCTGTGTCGGTGATTGCCGTCCGTACCCGGCCGGGCTTGCCGATCGAAGTCCTGATAGTCACCGTGCCATCGTTCTCGACGGCATCAATGGCGTTGTTCAGGATATTCAGGAAAATCTGCTGCAGCTGCCCACGGTCGCTCTGGATCGCTGGCAGATCTTCGTCCAGGTCGAGGACCAGGCGGATGTCGCGGTAGAGAGCCTCCTTCTCGACGAAGCTCACGACTTCGCGGATGACCTCGTTCACACGCAGTGATTCCTTTTCCACGTCCATACGGCGGGCAAAGCCCAGCAGCCGATGGGTGATGTCCCGGCAGCGCTTTACTGCAGCGGCCGCTCCATCGGTCAGCGCCAGGAACTTGTCGCGCTGAGGGAATTCTTCTGAATATTTGGTCAGGTCGCGGATCAGGCCGATCTTCTCATTGATGATCGCCAGGGGGTTGTTGATCTCGTGGGCGACGCCGGCAGCCAGCTGGCCTACTGATGCGAGTTTCGCGGCATTCTGCGCCTCAGCGAGGATCTGGTCGCGCCGCCTGTCAGCGTTTTTGATCATCGTCACCATGACCCTGGTGACCCGGAAGATGATATATATGGCAACCAGGGCGCAGGCTAGTACGATCAGGATGAACTGCATCTGGAACTGGCTCCAGTTCTCACCATATACATAGCCGCGCCGCTCCAGCACAAGGATCCACGGCATTCCTTCCAGTTTGGTGAATGCAGTCAGCTCCCGCGAGCTCTGATCGTGGCCGCTCACCAGGGTGATGTTGCCCCTGGCAGTCGACAGATCCAGATTCAGGGGATCGGTAATATTCCCATGGTTGACTGACTGGGTGCGAAGGGTGCCGTCAGGAGCTACCAGGAACATGTCGGTCGAAGCATCCGTATTGATGGTCGCGATGTAGTTCGCCAGGTGGGTGGCGTCGATGCTTGCCCGCAGCATCCAGTACTCATCGGTCCCCAGTGTGCCGTTGGTCACGGTAACCACGAAGTGAGGTACGCCGCGGTAGCCGGTGAAGATATCACTCACATAAGTCTTGCGCGCATATGCGTTCTGATACCATTCCTGGTCCGAATAATTTATGCCCTGGAAAGGATACGGCCCCACGTAAGCGCGCTGTACCCCCGATGAATCCAGCGCCCCCAGATCGATGATCCAGGAATACTCGCCCCTCAAACGGTTATACAGGTCTTCGAGCGTAGCCTGGTCGAACAACTGACCATATTCGTAGCCGTCGGCCACGACTACCATGGTTGACAGGGTCTCCTGTATGTGGAACTCGAACGACTGCTTGGCGCTCTGCGCGTCCAGCCTTAATTTGTCATCAGTCTCACGAGCAAAAAGGTTCCGGTACTGCAGAAAGCCCAGGGTCGAGGTCACAGCAAGCGGCAATATGATGGCGATGGTCATCACCGCTATGAAGAGCCTCTGCAGATAGGTGTAGCGCTGCTTCCTGGTCAGAGTGCTTTCGGGCTCGTCCATATGGAGCGGTCCGAAGACTCTCGAGATGATATTCCTGGGAAATCCCCGCATAGCGGTCACTCACCTCCAGGGAGGATCGTGCCGGCCGCAAGCCTGTCTTCCCGCAGGAAGTCGAGTGCCTCGATATAGGACCCGATGACGCCATCGACGATCCTGATCTTCTTCCAGGCCAGATATTCATAATGGACCTCGTCGATACCTCCGCAGACGACCAGGTCGACGGCTTCGCTCACCGCCAGGCCACACAGTTCATCTCCGGACGGCTCTGACAGAACCAGTTCCCTGGGCTCGTGGGTGAGCTCCCCGTTTTCCACCTGGACGATGATTGCCTCTACCGTCAGGTCGAACCTGGGAGCCACATCCGATCCCGAGATTGCGATCATTACCTTCATTGGAGCGGGTCCTTTATGCGCATATCAAAGTTCATGGTACTTCAGCTTCCTGTACAGGGTACTCCGCGCCCAGCCGAGCATCTTGGCGGCCTCGCTGCGCTTGCCGCGGCTCTTGCGAAGTGCCTCGATGATCATTTCCTTTTCAACATCGTCCCACTTCATGTCCCTGCCCCGGCTGCCCTCTTCGGCCTGGCGCCGCTGAGGATCGCTGCTGGCCCGCCAGATCGACGCGTACCGCTCCGCTTCACTGCCGTGCAGCAGGTATTCCGGCAGATGCTCTGTCTTTATCGTATCTCCGTGGCTGAGAGTGATAGCGTGTTCTAGGATGTTACGCAGCTCGCGGACGTTTCCGGGATATGTGAATTCCTTCAGGATGTCGAGTGAACTCCGGTCGATCCTCGGCGTCAGCGCTCCGGGAGAGAAAGTCTTGAGGAAATAGTCCACCAGCAGGGGGATATCCTCCGCCCGCTCCCTGAGCGGCGGGATATCCAGCCTGAGTACGTTCAGGCGGTAATAAAGGTCTTCACGGAACAGCCCCTCCCTGACCATGCCTTTCAGATCCATGCTGGTCGCGGCGATGATACGCGCTGTCATCGCCACTTTCCTGGTGCTTCCTATGGCAAAGAACTCCCCATCGTCAAGCACCGTCAACAGCTTGACCTGAAGCGGCTGCGGCAGGTCGCCGATCTCTGTGAAAAAGATCGTGCCCCTGTCGGCAAGCCGGAACATCCCCGGCTTGTTGTGGTCCGCTCCGGGGAAGGCGCCGCGCACATGGCCGAAAAGCTCTGATTCGAGCAGCTGCTCCGGAAGGGCACCGCAATTCACCTTTATGAATGGATAACCGGAGCGCTTTGAAGCCTGGTGGATCTTCTCGGCGACGTAGCCTTTCCCTGTGCCCGTCTCGCCTTCGATCAGGACCGAAGCGTCAGTGGCCGCGAACACCGAGATCTGCTCGCCCACATCCTGCATACGAGGGTTGAGGCTGACAATGCCGTCAAAAGTGTCCGGCCGTGACAGGCTTTCCTGCAGATAGGGCGCAAGCGTGAGGTCCTCGAGCACCACCATGGCGCCCAGCTGTTTTCCCTTATGGCTCTCGATCCTGGAAATCGTGAAGCGGATGGGGACGATCTTGCGGTTCCGGTCCAGGATATTGCCTTCATGTACGGCTGTCTGTCTGTCCTTGAGAACAGGCTCGAAATGGTCCCTGAAGGGATGGAGGCTGCTGCGGAGGATATAATCGGCATGGATTCCCGTGGCTTCGTCATTGCTGCGGCCAGTGAGCGCTTCCGCCAGATGGTTCATCCTGCTCACATCCAGGTTCGAATCCATCAGTACCACAGCATGAGGAATGCCGTCGAGAAGTGTTATCAAATTCGCATTTTGAAACATAATCATCCATTATTATACATATTCTTGTACCGTTATGTATCATTAACCGGTTTTATCGATATTTAACCGTGTTCTGAAGGCAAGACAGGCTTTTCAGGCAGGGGAGGCGGAAACAATCCGGATCATGATCTATAACATCCATCGCTGGACCGGACAGGACCAGCGCCTGGATGTAGCCAGACTGGCGCGCGTGATAGCCGATTCCGGCGCCGGCATGGTCGCCCTGAATGAAGTTTTGCATCCTGTGACTGGTGACGGCAGGAATCGGGAACCTCTGGCCGAGCTGGCATCGCGGCTTGGCATGGACTACCACTTCGGTCCAAGCGGCTGGCTTGACCAGGGGCCCTGCTGGCAAGGTCCAGTGGGCAACGCCCTGCTCTGCCGGGAACCGCTGGTTGACATCTCGAACACCCTGCTGCCGCGCCTGCCGGGCACAAAGCAGAGGTCGCTGCTGGGTGCCACAGTCAGCTCAGGCCCTGCGGCCGGTCTTTCAGCTTTTGTTACCCATCTCGATCATGCCTTTGAAGGTACCCGGATCACCCAGCTCAGGGGGGTCCTTTCGCGGATGACCCATGACGGCCCCCACTTCGTCTGTGGAGATTTCAACTCCCCGGGCTTTCATGGGCTACGGACCCGCCGCCTTTCACTTCCAGTGCTCCGCTGGATGCGCCGGGCTGGCTATGAGGATGCCTTTCATGCGGCAGGAGTCGGAACAGGCCGCACTTATCCGACAGGAAGACCTGTATTCAGGGTCGACTTCATCTTCTTCCCGGCGCGCTGGGCTTGTGGTATCAGTTCGGCAATGGTGATCGACTCGACGGCCGCCCGCTGGGCGTCGGATCACCGCCCCGTTATCGTTGACTGGAAACTGCCAGCGTCTGATTCTGGCACTGCCTGAATCGCGTCCACACAGCAACACGCGATCCCCATAGACTCAACCAGCTCTTCCGATTATTTCCAGCGTTTTTTATACATCTCAGGCTTGAGCTTCCGCCCGTTCAGCAATGCGAAAGATGGGTGCATTTACTGCGTTTAGCAATATCTCAACAGGGTAACAGTTTTTTATAACGAAACATTAAGGAAGTTAAGCTACGAAAGGGGATGCGATGTCAAACCACAGCACACAACTGCACGAACCGAGTTCGTGGGCGATAGGCTACACTGCCTTCGCCGGATTGATGATGATCATGATCGGTGTCTTTCATGCACTTGCCGGGATCGCGGCTATCTGGGAGAACAACTTCTATGCCGTGACCGAAAACTACATCTTCCAGTTTGACGTCACTACCTGGGGCTGGATACAGCTCATCGGTGGCGTCGTGGTTCTTCTGGCAGGATTCGGCGTTTTCAGCGGGGCCCTCTGGGCGCGGATCGTAGGCGTGATCGTCGCGGCGGTCAGCGGCACGATCAGCTTCATGTTCCTGCCGTATTCTCCAGTATGGTCGATCCTGATCATCGCGGTCGACGTGGCAGTGATCTGGGCGCTGACAGCGCATGGGCGGGATATCACAGAATCCTGATTTCCGTCTTGACGCTATGATCGTCTGAGAAGTAGACCCGGTCAGAATGGCCTGTCAGAGGATGATGCGATAATGTGCCGGGCTCCAGATGGATAAAAGAAAGAGGCGCACTCAATGTGCGCCTCTTATTATTCCAGCCTTATAATTCCGGGGTCTGCCTAGAACAGCCCCAGGATCCTGCCGGTCTCGACATCGATATCGACGTCGACGGCCGCCGGGCGTTCTGACAGGCCTGGCATCGTGCTCATCGCACCCAGGATCGGATAGAGGAAGCCGGCGCCGATACTCGGCCGGATGTCCCGGATCGGCACCCGGAATCCGGTGGGCCGGTTCTTGAGCGTCGGATCATGCGAAAGCGAAAGGTGCGTCTTCGCCATGCAGATCGGCAGGTTGTCGTAACCCGCCTCGGTGAAGCGCTTGATCTTCTCTTCCGCCTCCGGCATGTAATCGACACCGTCAGCACCATAGACCTTGGTGGCGATGGTCTCGATCTTCTCCTTGATGGAAGCTGAATCAGGATACAGGAACTGGAAGTCACTGGGCCGTTCGCAGGCTTCGACCACCGCATTTGCCGCTTCGATGGCGCCGTCGCCACCGTCGGAATGGACAGTGATCGGATTGCAGGCCTCGGCGCCAAATTCGAGCGCCTTCTTCTGAACCAGCTCCACCTCAGCATCCGTGTCTGCCGCGAAGCGGTTTACCGTCACCACGACAGGGATGCCGAACAGCTTCATGTTCTCGATCTGCTTGGCCAGGTTCTGGCAGCCTTCCTCAAGCACGGCCAGGTTCTCGACCTCGAGCTCCTCGCGGGTGCAGGTGCGGCCGAAGCCGTGCATCTTCAGCGCCCGGATGGTGGCGGTGATGTTGACGCAACTGGCGGCGAAGCCACCATAGCGGCAGGTGATATCCATGAACTTCTCCGCGCCCAGGTCGGCGCCAAAGCCCGACTCGGTGACTACGTAGTCCGCGAGCTTCAGGGCGATCTTGGTCGAAAGGACGGAGTTGTTGCCGTGAGCGATGTTGGCGAAGGGACCCGCGTGCATGAATACCGGACCGTGCTCAAGAGTCTGGATCAGGTTCGGCTTGAGAGCGTCCTTCATCAGCACGGTCATGGCGCCGGCGGCGCCGATATCCTCGGCGGTCAGCGGCTTGCCGTCACGGTCATAGGCGAAAACGATGCGGCCCATGCGCTCGCGCAGGTCTTTGAGATCAGTCGCCAGAGCCAGGATGGCCATGACTTCAGAAGCCACGGAGATATCAAAACCGGTCTCTCGCGGCGTGCCGTTAAGATAGCCGCCGAGGCCGACGACGGTCTGCCTGAGCACACGGTCGTTCATGTCGATGACCCGGCGCCAGCTGACAGTCAGCGGATTGATGTTGAGCTTGTTGCGGCCTTCCATCAGCTCCGTGTCGATCATTGCGGCCAGCAGGTTGTTGGCGGCGCTGACGGCATGGATGTCGCCGGTGAAGTGCAGGTTAAGGTCTTCCATGGGGATAGCCTGGGCGTACCCGCCTCCGGCGGCTCCGCCCTTGATGCCGAATACCGGACCCAGGGAAGGTTCGCGGATACAGAGGATGACCTTCTTGCCGATCTTCCTGAGAGCCTGAGCCAGGCCGAGCGAGGTCACCGTCTTGCCTTCGCCCCATGGCGTCGGCGTGATGGCGGTGACGTCGATCAGCTTGCCGTCGGGCTCGTCCTTGAGCCGTTCGAGGATCGACATATAGTCGACCTTCGCCTTGTATTTGCCGTAGAGTTCCAGCTCTTCTTCGAGGATCCCGGCATCCGCCGCGATCTCGGTAATCGGCTTCATCTCAGCAGCCTGTGCTATGTCGATATCTGAGGGGACTGTGGTACCAGACACCTGACCGCTCCTTTCAAAAAGAGGTTGTGAACAGAAGTACAAACTTGGAAATGGCATTATAATGCGGATGGAAGGAGCCGTCAATCCGGCTGCAAAGAAACTGTTATGAAAGACTGGTGACGGGTGACTGCCTCATCGGCGCTTGAAGCGATGGACCGTTACTGCGAGGGATAGCTGAAAGACTGGCCGCAGGCATCCCCTGCAGTAGCATGAACAGTGGTTCGGAAGGAGAAAACTCCCGGTGGAACATAATAACTCATGGTTAACGTGGAGGTAGACCCCGAGTTGATCATCCATGACAGCATGTAAGGCGGTGGTTGGGTTGTCGCCCCGCCCGTGCTGACCACATTCACGATACTAAGGCTGAACGCGTCACTGCTGCCCGCATTGGTCAAGTCATAGTCAATCGACAGTTTTCTGGCCTGGTAGTCGGCATAACTGGCCCAGCGAGAATCAGCTATAGCCAGATTGAGAGCAGGCGCTTGCCCTGTGCACGCAATGGCATTTCCGCTAGAAACCTTAAAATAATCCTTGGCGCTATTAGTGTCACCATTAACAAGATTCGATGCCCCTGATATGAAAGCCACATAATTCCCGTTCAGAGAAAGGGTACTCGTGTGGCTCTCACCATTTGCCTGTGATCCTGTAGATCCGACTGAAACCCGTTTTACCATGCCCGTCAGCGTGTCCTTGACAAAAATATCTCGATTAATATTTGTGTCGCCACTCACAAGGTTTGACGCCGTAGATTCAAATGCCACATAACGCCCATCACCGGAAATGGACGCATAGCTCCCGCTGCTAACTTGAGCACCCGTTGAGTCCGTGGAAACTCTGGTCGTAACCCCCGTCAGCATGTCTTTGACAAACACATCCCAGTTGCTATTTGTGTCACCGTCCACCAGTGTTGAGGATTTTGTATCAAAGGCAACAAACCTTCCATCCGCAGAGATTGACGGATTCAGGCAGCCTAATAAAGGCGATTCGGTGATTGCCTGGGCGCCGGTGGAACTCGTGGATACCCTGGTAATCGTGCCTGTCAGAACGTCCTTGACATAAATATCAGCTCGTTCATTAGTGTCGTCCGGAACCAGGATAGCCGACGACGCAAACGCCACGAAATGGCCATCAGCCGAAACAGAAACCCGGCCACCAGCAACACTTGCAAACACAGACAGGCTCCCCGTCATCATGTCTTTGACCCATAAACTGGAAGTGGAATAAAAATAAACAAATCGACCATCTGCGGAAATGACTGGATTTTCGCCTGAGTTGAATGCGCTGACTTTCGTGATTGCCCCGGTTTTCATGTCTTTTACATAAACAACCGAGTAACTTCCCGGCCCCGGTGCAAGATTATTGGCAAAAGAGTCAAAAGCTACGTAGCGCCCATCTGCCGATATCGAAACCATGCTGCTGCGGCCATTGCCTTCCGCTCCATCGGCAGCGGTCGAAGCTCTTAGCGTTGTTCCCGATAAGGTATCTGTTACAAAAATATCTGTCACACCATTTGTGTCACCGGGAACCAGGTCTGTTGCCTCCGAACGAAAAGCTACATACCGGCCATCGGAGGAAATAACGGGCTTGCTCACAGCGCTCGATCCGGTCTGCATGGCGTGGGTACCCACACGGATCGTCTCCCCTGCACCAGCCGCAGCATTGTTCAACAGGAAAAAAGGAAACATAATGCAAAGAACGGGTATTAAAGCACGAAGAACTCTATGGGAAAAAATATGCTGGCCACGTAGGCAGCTATTTGACCTGTTCAACACCACAATCCCCATCCCAATAGTCTTGAAATAAAGCGCATTAAATTTACTTCGTTTCTAAGCAGATGTCAATTTGCTTAATGCAGATTATTGATGTGATAAATAGGAATTATCATCAAGACGGCTCACTGAATTATAATTCTCAACTGGCGGATACGCCGGGCATTCCAGAATTTAGTGAGCTATCAACCTGAGATTGACGCCCGCGCCGCTGCGAACACCGATTCCAGTGGAACCCCGTGTTTTTCCGCTGCCGCCCGGCAATCTTCATATTCAGGCGAGATGGTGACATCCCGGCCCCGCCAGGTACCGATCTTGACCTGGATCTCGCCATATGAGGTATGCACCGTTTCCAGACGCCGCTCCAGGCAGTGTCTTTCTACCAGGTTTGACCGCACGCCAAAGGTTGAGGATTCCTTAAAAATAAGGTCGAGCTTTGCCCCGACCTCCCCAGGCTCGCACAGGACGGACAGGACAACGCCCGGCCTGCCCTTCTTCATCACCACGGGGGCCAGCCAGGCATCCGCGGCGCCAGCGGCAATAAGCCGGTCGATCAGGTAAGCAAGATGCTCGGGAGTACTGTCGTCGATATTCGTCTCCAGCAGCACCTGCTGCTCGAGTTCGCCGCCAGCCATCGCTTCGACCCGTTCTCCGATAAGTATTCTCAGAAGATTGGGACCACGGGTCTCGCGCGTCCCTGAACCATAGCCGGTGCCGGTAAGTTTCATCGGTGGTAGCGCTCCGAAAGACCTTGCAAAGTACGAGACGAGGGCGGCGCCGGTTGGTGTCGCCAGCTCCTGGCGCTCTCCGCCCTGCAGCACGGGTAGCCCTTTCAGAAGCAAAGCAGTCGCCGGCGAGGGCACCGGCATGATCCCATGCCGGGTCTGCACTGTGCCAGAACCCAGGGCTACCGGCGAACAGAAGATCTCCCTCGGTTTCAGTTCCTCGAACAGCACGCAGGTGCTGATTATGTCGATGATGCTGTCGACCATGCCCACCTCATGGAAGTGAACGGTCTGAAGAGACTCTCCATGGGCCTTGGCTTCAGCCCGGGCAACGCGTCCGAAGATCGCTAGGCAGTGGGAACGGACTTTTTCCGAGAGTCCGCTGGAGGCGATAAGCTCCTCGATATCGGAAAGGCTGCGGGGCTCCTGCTCTTCACCCTCTATCTCAACCGAGAACCAGGTCGCGGCGATTCCCGAGACCTGAACCGGTTCTGTGGAGATAGTCCAGCCATCGATCTTGACCTTCTCGAGTTCCGCCTGGAGCAACTGCAACGAGCCAGCACCGGCATCCAGAAGCGCGCCGACGAACATGTCGCCCGCGACTCCTGAGAAACAGTCTATGTAAACAGTAGGCCCGGTCATGGTTTTGCCAATGTTTGCGAATGTATTCTACAGGAATACTATTCCCGCTGGTGTATATTTCATTACTCTGGCTGGCAGGAAAATACCCTCCGGCCAACCTGCATCACCTGAGAAAGGCGGAAGATTGAGAGCTTACCCTCATCCACCGCGTAGATCGATCGACTTCACCAGGCTGATGGGTGACACCTGGCGGCTGATCTGGCGCCATAAATTCCTGTGGTTCTTCGGATTGTTCGCTGGGGGAAGCAGTTCCTTCGGTGGAAGTGGCAACTTCAATTTTGATGCCGGTACCGGTGATGGTCCATCAAACGGCCGCGGCCGGGCCGACGATACAGGCCAGGAGTTCCTCGACTGGATCAACGCACATCTGACCCTGGTCCTGGTCCTCGCCGCCGCGGTCGTCACATTCTTCATCCTGATCTGGCTCTGGTCGGTCGTCTGCCGCGGCGCAGTCATCGGTTCTGTACGGGATGTTCGCCAGGAGCGGAACATCAGTTTCAGGAGTGCTTTCGCCCGCGGCCGGGAAAGTTTCGGGCGCCTGTTATTATTCGACCTCTTCCTCCTCCTTCTGGGGATATGCCTTTTCGTCATCGTCGCCGCGACAGTCCTGTTCATCCTCTTCCTGGTCATGGTGGCCGGAACCGCGGGGACTGCGATCCTTTCTATCATCGGCCTATGGCTTCTGGCCCTCGCTGTCTTCGGCCTTGGCTATCTGGCCTGTTGCACGATCTGGTTCGTCCCCTGGGTATTTTTTGGCATCATCGTCAACTATGCCACCAGGGCGGTAGTGCTCGAGCAGATGCGTCCTATGGCGGCTTTCCGGCGGGGATGGAGGGTCATGATGGATAACCTCGGGCAGACGATGCTCCTGTTCCTCATAAACCTGGGACTGAGCATCGGCGCCGGGATTGCCATAGTGCTTTCCGTAGGCCTGAGTTCAGTGCCGTCGATAATCGCCTGGATCCTGGCTTATAAAGCCGATTGGCCGCTCAGTCACATAATCGTCGCTTCCGGCCTGACGATCATCCCGCTGGTTCTGATGATCCTTTCTGCAGCCGCCATGAATACCTATTTCACTTCGTACTGGACGATAGGCTATGACAAGCTGGCAGGAAACGAGCCCGCTGACGGGTCGAAAATAGCTACATAACTCGTGTTATAAAGTCCCGGTTCGCTGGTGCCGATGAACGCATCGCTGCAGGCACCTACGAAAGAGGGCAAAATGGGGGTAGACCGTCGCTTGACCCTCCCCAGGGGTCTGAGTTCGAAGATCATCTTACCTACACTGCTGGTCATCAGTATGTTCAGCTTCCCCGCGTTCCTTGCCTGGCAGGGCATGCAGGGTATCCAGGAGAAGAACGAGAGCATCCGCGCCTATTCGCGGGTCCTTGTGGACGTCCATGAGATGGAATCTGGTCTTCAGGGTGAGGCGACAGCGTTCAGCCGCATGCTGGAGAGCACTGATCCCGCCTTTTCGGCAAAATTCCTGCAGGCGGGGGATGAGAGGGAGCTCAGGTTCGCCGAGCTCGTGCAGCTTGCGTCATTCCAGCCTGAACTCGGCTGGGTAGAAGAACTGGAGGAACTGGACAGCCGGACACAAGCCCTGACGGCACTCGGCGGCATCGCCACAATTGATCCGCAGATGGCCAGAGCGGCAGTGATCGAATTCGAGAGCATCCAGGGCCGCATGCATTACCTGTTCTCCAGTCTCGTCGAATCGCTCGAGTCCCGCAGCAATGCCACCGCCGTCAGCTCCAATGACCTGGCGGAAAGCACAGTACAGACGGTCATCCTGACCATGGTGCTCACGGGCATGGTCGGGCTGGGGCTGGCGGTACTCCTGGCCCGACGGATCACACGGCCAGCCAGGGCGCTGGCGGATGCAGCCCATGGCCTGGCTGCGGGAAGGCGCGTGGAGCGGGTAGAGATCAGCGGTAATGACGAACTTGCCGATCTTGGCCTGGCGTTCAACCAGATGGCATCCTCCCTGCACCTTCAGACCGAAGCGCTCCTGAAAGAGCAGAGCAAGCTCAGATCTGTCCATCAGAGCATCACCGACGGCATCATCGTCTTCGGCAACAACGGTTTTATCATCTCTGCAAATCCGGCGGCGGAAGCCACCCTGGAAAGAACCGAGGCAGCCCTGGCCGGGTCGCGCACTACGGGGATACCCGAGCTGGACGAGGTCCTGGGGCGTTCTGAACTCGTCCAGACTGAGGATATGGTGGCCTGCTGGAGGCACAACGATTGCCAGCACAAGGAATGCCCGTCATACGAAAGCGAAGATCTCAGATGCTGGCTGCAGTGCGGCACTTATTGCCACGATGAGATCCAGGACAGTTTCATGCAGAAACGCGATGCCTGTGAGCGATGCTCTGTCTACCAGGCAAACGGCTGCGCGACCGTGGATTCAGAGTCCGGCGGACGCAGCTATTCCATATCAGTGGCCTCTATCCTCGACGACCAGGGTTTCCAGGAAGGCCGGCTGGCGGTACTTCATGACATGACCGAAGAACGCCACCGGTCGCGCCAGCTTGTACTGCTTTATGAGATCGCCAACGCAATAGCCATGACCGGCAGCATTGAGGAATCCCTTCGCATCAGCCTTGAACTCTGCATGGGAGCGATGAAGGCTACCAGCGGCTCGATCCTGCTGCTCAGCGACGACGGTGAGCTGCATATGGCTGCGCACGAAGGATTGCCGGAGGAGCATGTTGCCGGATTCAACCAGATACTCGGTGAAGGCATCGCCGGCTGGGTCGCGCAGTTTGGCGAAGCGATCCTGCTGACCGAAAAGGATCCCGATCCAATCTTCACTGGTGTCAAACAGATATCCGACGCCGTCTGTATCCCCATCAAGGACGAGAAGGCCGTCATCGGCGTCCTCAACCTGAACGAACGCCAGGAAGGGGACGGTTTCGACCATTCGAGCCTGGACTTCCTCGGGCCAGTCGCCCTGCAGATCGGTATGGCCCTTTCCCGGGCAAGGCTGCACGAAAAGATCACCAGGGAGAAGGAGAAGTCTACGGCCATTGTCGAGAGCATGGGCGAGAGTCTCTGTGTGCGTGCTCCAGACCGAACGATCCTGTTCGCCAATTCGGCACACAAGGAGATATTCGGCGAGGAATGTGAGGGCAAGCACTGTTACGAGTTGTATGTCGGCCGCGTCAAGGTCTGCCGTGGATGTCCGCTGGATCGCTGTTTTGAGACCGGCGAGACGGTCCGCCGCTCCCATTTCGTGCTCGACCGCCTGGGAATCCGGCGCCAGCTTGAGACCACTACCTCGCCGCTTCGTGACGCCGACGGACAGATCTCCAGCTGCATCGAGATCAGCCGGGACGTCACGGAGATGTTGCGCATCCGCAACCAGGCCGAAAGCAGGCTTCATACATTGACCAGACTCTTCGAGGTCTCGAACATCCTGAGTTCGAGCCTGGAACTCTCAATGATCGTCGACGATTTCACCAGCTCGGCCAGGAAAGCGCTCCACGCCTCTTCTGTCTCGCTGATGCTATTCGAGAATGATTCCCACGACCTGATCATCCGTTCGCTCGCGGGCGCTAGTGAAGACTGGCAGGTTCAGGTAGGCGACACCGTCGATATATCTGCATATCACCTCAACGGGCTGATGTCCGGTGTTGGCCCGTTCAGCGCCACCAGCACCGGCGATATGACTCAATCGACGGCCTCCATGGCTCCGCCTGGCGCCCAGTCCATCCTAGTCGGCAGACTTTCATCCCGGGGAAAGCTGCTGGGCCTCATCGCCGTTTCCAGCATGAGGCGGGGAGCGTTCTCTGAACCGGGACACCTTGAGCTGTTCATCGACATCACCAACCAGGCAGCCGTTGCCGTCGACAACGCCGAGATGTACACGAGGCTGGAGGAGACTTTCTGGAGCACCATACGCTCGCTCGCCGAAGCCATCGACGCCAAGGATTCATATACGAGGGGTCATTCCGACCGTGTCGCCGAATACGCTGAAGCACTTACCCGCAAGCTTGGACTCGAGGATGAGATGCTCAGCGCCGTCCGTTGCGCCGGCTACCTCCACGACATCGGCAAGATAGGTGTACCCGATGCCATCCTGCTCAAGCCTGGCAAACTGGATGATGACGAGTACAAACAGATCATGAACCACCCTATACTCAGCCACAAGATCATCGAGCCGGTGGAATTTCCCTATGAGGTGAAACCGCTCGTCCGCCATCACCACGAACGCATCGATGGCTCGGGTTACCCAGACAGGCTTGTCGGTGATGCCATACCGCTAGGTGCCCGGATCATAGGAATAGCCGACGCCTACGAAGCCATGACCTCCGACCGGCCGTACCGCAAGGCTCTAAGCATAGATGCGGCCCTCGACGAGCTCAGACGCTGCTCCGGGACCCAGTTCGATTCCGATCTCGTGGACGCATTCGTGGAAGTGATCGAGGAGAATGCGGTAACAATCGGTTAAA
Source organism: Actinomycetota bacterium (assembly GCA_016235065.1). GTDB lineage: Bacteria > Actinomycetota > Thermoleophilia > BMS3ABIN01 > BMS3ABIN01 > JACRMB01. Next base: position 375,328 of record JACRMB010000005.1, read on the forward strand.
GCACCCGCGCCGCGCTGCCATTATTCCCATTAGAGAGCCTGCGCAACGCGCTCTCCCAGGGCCTGGTCGGGAGCCTGGACCAGGCTGACGGTACGCCCACGCTGAACCAGCAGCCAGACGCCGTCTTCCGTGAGCAGGACCGGCGTCACCGGCGCCGCCAGGTCGAACTCCTCAAGATAACGGTCTTCCAGCGCACCTCCCATTGCTTCGGCGAATTCTGCCGCGTCCGCCTCGCTGTCCCAGACGAATACGACTGCCATGAGAGTCTCACCACCTGGTCCCTCGGCAAAACTGATGGCCCCTCCACCCCATCCTGCCGCGGCACGTCTGGCGCGTGACGATGAAAGGCCCTGCAGTATCTCAAGCGCGTCGAACTCCCCGAGGACTTCATCGAATGTCACTGTCCATCCTTCTCCGGCAATCGAAGCCAGATCGGGTATCACCACCGGAACCGGCGCCTCTGCCGCAAAATACTTTTCCGGGTGCATGACCTGTTCGGTGGATTGAGGCGGATTCGAATAAGCCGCGTCAACCGCCTGCCATCCCCCTTTTTCCTTTATGGCGCCCACAAACTCGAGCCCGTTCATGTAAGGGAACAAGAGGCTGTTTTCAAGATAGGAACTGCCCATGAGCCCACCGGATGCGCCCAGTGATCCCATAAGCAGGTTGAGGAGGTCGACACCACTGAGATTGCTTGCAGTATATGCTTCCTCGGTAAGGGTCGCGTCCCCCTCGACCAGCGACAGGCGGGCAAGGTCTGAATCGGCGTTACCACTGTCATCAGGCAGGAACTCGGTCAGCTGGAAGCTCTGGTCCTGCAGGGCATGAGTGACCTCGTGAGCCAGTGTGACCTGGTTCATCAGGTTGAGCTCAGGCGTCTCACTTACCAGTTTGAGCTCCTTGGTCTCGTCGTCGTAAAAACCGGCTATCTCACTGCTGAGCATCTCTTCGATGACCGCAGCCAGGTCGGCTTCCGCCGGCAGAAGGTCGAGACTCTTCAGCACCTTTTCTTCGGTAGCGATCTCTGCCGGATCATATTCCTTCTCCATCTCTTCCTTCATCTCCTGGCGCAACTGGTCGCGATTGACATAAGAAACCGCGATGTCGTTCCTTATGGGAAGATTTCGGATGCGTGAGACTTCGCGCTCGATGGACTGGATAGTGACGCCAGCGCCTGTCGTCCCGGTCCTGGAGCCAGTCGAGGTTCGGGTATCATCCGGTGTCGAGTCGGTATTCGTCGAGACTGTCACACCGCTGCTGGCAGCCCCTCCGGAGTCTCCAGACCCGCAACCAGTCAGGGCGAAGACGGCCATCATCAAAGCCACCAGAGTCATCAGTACCGAGGGCTCGGCGCTATGGTGATTGTGTTTCAGATCCGGCTCCGTTTCACTGCGGCTGCGTATGCATACTGGATTACTCATCGTATCAAAAATCTGCCGGACCGGGTTCGCCCGCCAACGCGGCGCCCGCGCCAGCAAGTGGCGGCAATCCGGCCACCAGACGCAGGCGGACCCTTTAAAGCCCGGCTGCAATCGGCTAGTATTCTGCCTGTCCGGCACTCTACCGCGGGAGGCAGCATGCCATCGCTATCCGACCCCATCTCCATAGACAACCTTTCACTCAAGAACCGCATAGTCATGCCTCCACTTGCCAACGATTTTTCAAGCGCCGGGGGAGAAGTCACAGGTAAACACCTCGACCACTATCGCGCCCGCGCCAGTGCCGGCGTCGCCCTGATCATCGTCGAGCACAGTTACATTGTCCCGGAAGGCAAGATGACTAAAAAGCAGCTGGGCATCCATGATGACAGCCTGATACCGGGATTGACCGAGCTGGCAAGCACGATCCGCTCGGCCGGCGCGAAGAGCGCGATCCAGCTGACCCATGCCGGAGCCAACACCAGCGCCAAGATCTGCGGCTGCCAGCCGGTCGGCCCCTCCACAGTTGCGTCACCCGGGCGCGACGAGACGCCCCGACCCCTCGAAATCGGGGAGATCGAAGCCCTCGTCGAAGCTTACCGCCAGGCAGCCCGGCGGGCAAAGACGGCAGGTTTCGATGCGATCGAGATCCACGGCGCCCATGGCTTCCTCCTCAGCCAGTTCGCCTCCCCCTACACAAACCAGCGCACCGACCAGTATGGAGGCAGTACCGGGAACCGGGTACGATTCCCACTGGAAGTCATCGCAGCCGTCCGGGAGGAGACCGGCCCGGGCTTCCCGCTCCTGTACCGCTTCGGAGCCAGCGACTTCCTGCAGGGCGGACTGGCCCTCGACGAGGCCCAGAAGATAGCTCCGATGCTGGTTGACGCAGGCATCGACTTGCTCGATATATCAGGCGGCCTCTGCGGCTCCCGTCCCAAAGAACTGGGTGACATGCCCGGTTTCTTCGTACCGCTGGCCCAGAGCATCAAAGATGTCGTGGATGTCCCGGTAATCGCGGTCGGCGGTATCACCGACGCAGTCTTTGCCAACAGCATCATCGCCGAAGGCAAGGCGGATCTTGTCGCTGTAGGCAGAGCCCTGCTGAAGAATCCTGACTGGGCTGCGGAAGCTCTGGAGCAGCTGGCAGGATGAGCCGTCCGCTCACACGAGTCCGGTACGCCTTCTAATGATGTCAGCCCGGGCATTCAGGTTGCTTCAGCTATGACCTGGTACCCACCGGAAATCCCCCGGGAGATCTCCTGGACGCGCCGGACCGTCCAGGCGTTCCTAGAAGATTCAGCGCTTAAACACCCGGATGCCGAGGCGACCAGCTTCTTCGGCGCTACCATGACCTTCACCGGGCTCGACCAGGAAGCCAACCGTTTCGCTCACGCGCTCATCGGTCTCGGCGTCCAGCCGGGCGACCGGGTCGCCATCCACCTGCCGAACTCGCCGCAGCTGCTTATATGTCTGTATGGATCCCTCAAGGCTGGGGCAGTTGCGACAATGGCCAGCCCTCTATATGAAAGCCGCGAGCTCACCTACCAGCTCAAGAGTTCAGGCGCCCGCATCATGGTTACCCTCAGCCAGAATGACATCCTGACAAAAGCCGAAGCGGCGCACCGGGAAGTAGGCCTGCACCACCTGATAGTCACCAACATCAAGGATTACTTCCCGACGGCGCTCAGGACACTTTTCACAATGTTCAGGGAGAAGAAAGAGGGCCACCGGGCTGATCTCGATCCGTCACGAGGGCAGCTGTGGTTCAGGGACATCCTCCGGGGACAGCCTGCCAGCCGTCCCGAGCTGCAATTCGACACCGCAGCCACCGCCATACTTCAATATACCGGCGGCACTACCGGTCTGCCGAAGGCAGCCGAGCTCACTCACGACAACCTGGTGGTGAATGCCGCCCAGGTCCGCGCCTGGCTCCACGAGCTCAAAGAGACCGAAGAGCGGATGCTTATGGTGCTGCCTCTATTCCACGTCTATGCTCTTACCTGCTGCAACCTGATCATGGACCTGGCCGGGCCGGCGATACTCGTACCCAGATTCGACCTGGCCGAAGTGCTTAAAACCATCGACCGGGAAAAACCCACGGTTTTCCCGGGTATCCCCGCAATGTACGCGGCGATCAACCATTCGCTGGAGCGTGGCGGCAAGGAGGCGACCGCCGACCTCTCCTCCATTCGTCTCTGCTTCAGCGGCGCCGACCGGCTGCCCCGCGAGGTCCAGGCGGATTTCGAGCGCCTGTCCGGCGGCCGTGTCATCGAAGGCTACGGATTGACGGAATCCTCACCTGTGACCCACGTGAATCCCCTGCACGGCCCGCGCAAGGAGGGCAGCATCGGCCTGCCGATCCCGAACACGGAGGTCCGGATCATCGATCTGGAGACAGGGAACGACGTAAAGCCCGGCGAGGAAGGCGAGATGCTGGTCCGGGGCCCGCAGGTCATGAAGGGCTACTGGAACGAGCCGGAAGAAACCGCCGCCGCAATCAGCCCTGATGGCTGGCTACACACGGGCGACATCGCCCGCGCTGACGAGGACGGCTTCTATTACATCGTCGATCGGAAGAAGGACATCATCATCACCGGCGGCATCAACGTCTATCCCCGCGAGGTCGAAGAAGTCCTGACCCAGTTCTCCAAGATCAGAGAGGTCGCCGTGAAAGGCCTGCCCCACAAACTCAGGGGCGAAGTCGTGAAGGCCTATGTCGTCCTCAAGAAGAACGAGCAGGCTACGGCCGGCGAGATCCGCAAGTTCGCCAGAGAGAAGCTGGCCGAGTACAAGGTTCCCCAGAAGATCGAATTCATCGACGAACTGCCTCGCAGCGTGCTTCGTAAAGTGCTGAAACGCAAGCTTGATGATGGTGAAAACGGCGAGTCCTGACTGATTTCCCCATTTTTCTCCCGATTCCCTTTCCCGGGCCGATAACAGTTTTAAGGGGGAGGCCTGAGGGGAGAAAACGTGGGGAGCAATCTTCCAAGTTACCCTGGGCTTCTAGGGCATAATCGTTGCTCAGCGCATCCATCAGAACCACTGGTCGGGATGTGCGGATGCGGCACTCTTTTCTGCCGGCGGTGTTCGCCGTCGGCGGTTTTTTGTGCCCGCTGCCATCAGGAGCATCTGAAAGCATCCCGACAGGCGACTCGTGCCGCTGTAGTCCAAAACAGCTGGACAGCATTTCCTCATCCGGCTCATGCCCATGGCCGGCCGCTTTCCCAGAAAGTCATGCTCGAGGCTTTATTCCTGACTATCCTCGCCACTCTGGCGCTGGCGGCCATGTTCGGTTTTCAGGAGCGCAATTTCTCCCTGGACACCGGCAGGAGCGCTATCAACTATGGCATAAATCCAGGAACCGAGCCCGTGCAGAATGAGACCTCCTGGTACCAGACTACGGTTGATGTCCCCGGGGGATCAGCAACCCTTTCCAGTGATGCTTCATTCACTATCAATGCCAAAGTCGAAGGCTCAAAGGCCTATGATGACGCGATCAGCGACCTGGTCCCCTACGACCTCCTGCTGACCTGGGGTGATATGGCCGACGATGAGATCGACAGCAAGCTTGTCTGGGAACAGGGTGACCGGCGCGGCCAGGTCTCCGGCTCGCTGGGAGGGGCAAGCGGCGTCGAGCTGAGCACAGACTATGTCATCAGGCATGTGAGCAATAACCACCTGATTCCTTCAACGGACCGCATCGAAAAGGCCATGAGCAGGATCAAGCCCGGTGATCTGGTGCGTATAGACGGCCGCCTGGTCGACGTGAGGATGTCCCTTAACGACGGTCGCATTCTCACGGTGAATACGAGTAAAACCCGCACTGATCAGGGCGAAGGCGCCTGCGAGATCATCTATGTGGAACACCTCCGGGTCAACGGCCAGACCTACTGATTCGACCGGCTTTCGGCCGGACTTCCTGTCGCGTCATTCCTTCACTGCAGACCTAAACGGCTTTCCAAGTGCTCTCCAGCCTAATATAATCCATGAATCATGCAGATCAAGATCGATTCAATATGCAGAGAGTTTGATATACGCGCTGAGGAGATCTTTGCTTTCATGGATGAGGAGAATATCCATCTTGGAGGCAGCCTCATGCACGATATCGCCATAGACATGCCTGACTTCCGCAAGTTCGTGGAGTACTGGCGCCGCCAGCTGAAGCTGAAGATCGAGCGCGCTGAGCAGGACCTGGAGCAGCTCGACGGCAAAGTGGATTCCTTCCTGCACACCGTCAAGGGCTGGTAGCCTGCGCCCAAAACCGGGAACAATTGTACTAGAGGCAATAACGCTTCTATTGGTTCCGGGAGGTGGGCAATGAGCGGTAAAGGTACAGGGAAGAAGCACAATCGTGCTTCCCAGAGCCTGCAGCATGGTTACCAGAAACATCCTGAAGATGTCGCTGTGAAGCCTGACAAACGGACCCGCAAAACGGTGATCCACGATGACCGCACCGACAGGCAGAGGATCCTTGACCAGCTGAAGGAACTGGACCAGAAACGGCGCGAGCAGGAATAATCAGGAACTAAATGTCATGCATTCAGACGATGGTGTGATGCTTCAGTCAGGGCACGGAAAACAGCTGCTGACGTCGAAGTAGAATCTGCGGTATGACCCGCCGGATGTGCAGGCAGCGTCGACAATATCGTAATGCCTGTCATCCAAAGCGACGACCTCAACGTGAGTCTTTCGGAAGAATCCGCCTTCCCCGCAGGGTGTTCCGTTCATGACGTCGAGTTGCTCGCCTATACTTCCCACCTTTATGGCAGTCTCATAACTGACGCCGGCTCCAGAAGCCGTGGAAGTGTTCGTGCTGTTGCCGGACCCCCCGCATCCAGCCACCCACACCGATACCGCGAAGACCAGGAATGCACCGGCTATAGCTGCTGCCTTGCTCGCAAACGCACTGCCGAAGAAGCTGGTCGCCGGTTTTGGCTGGTCAATCATGGTCGATCCCGGGTGTCTGCCTGAGAGGAATTCATGTCCACCGGCAATTTATCACACCGGCGCCCGGCAGTGTAGAATATCCAGATGCTTGCCGGAGAACTAGAAGCCTGGAAGAGACTGGAAGCGCTGGATCCCTACGAGGTGGCCGAGCGCACCGGTGCCGAATACTGGGAGGACGACGACGTATTCGTCGTCCTCGTGTTTGGTGAGCCGTATATCGTCAACGTAACCGAGCGGGAGATCCGCGAGATCGGCCCGCACCACACTTTTCATGCTCACGAGTCGACCCATTTCGGGCTGCTGGTGCCCTTGTACCTGGTCAACTGTACCGAGGCCGAGCCGTCAGGATCCCTGGTGGCTCCCCTGTCCCTGCCCCACGGCGCCGCTTTTTTCCGGGGTCCGCACGAGTTACCTCTGGAAGTAATCGCCCACCATTTCGGCTCTAACCCGCGACATTTCATCGATGTAGGCAAGAAGCTGGGTGGCGTGATCGTGGACCACGGTGATGCGGCAGTGACTATTCCTGCGTTTCCGCGCCTGCCGGTTACAGTCATCCTCTGGGTAGGCGATCTTGAATTCCCGGCCAGGGCACAGATACTGCTTGATGAGACCGCTCCCAGACAGCTGCAGCTCGACGGGCTCTGGGCAGCCATCCTCATGACCTCCGAAGCCCTCATCCAGGTGGGCGGCCCGCACCACTGACTTCCGTTTAGAACTTTCCGGAAGGGGTAATCGTAGATTATCTACCGGGAATAATGCACTAAATGGAGGTATTTCAATGTCACCGCACCACGAATCCAGTATCCATGCAGCGAAAGACCTCGCCAACATGTCCGATCTGGAGAAAAAGCATGTGCCGATGATCCACATCGGCGGGACCCCGAAGGCCGGCGAAGCCTTCGAGGTGACTGTATGGGTCGGTGAGCAGCTGGCTCATCCCAATGAAGCCGAGCATCACATCGAGTTCATCGATCTCTACCTTGACGACATGTTCATCGCCCGCTGCGACCTCACCTGGGGCTACACCGAGCCCAAGGCCTGCTTCACGGTCAGAGTCGACAACTCGGGGACCCTTCGCGCCTACGAGCGGTGCAACATCCATGGCGACTGGACCTACAGCGTGGATATCACCATCTGAATCCATGGCATGAGCCATGTCAGTAGAGCCGCCAGACCACTGGCAGATTTCGGCACCGGCACAAAAGTAACCCCTGCCCATCCAGGCAGGGGTTTCGTGTGTGATGGTGAATGCATTTGAGTCGGGAATGCTTCTGGCTGGTTCGGCATGCGCCGAAAACAGATCTGGCTTACAAGCATACTCATCGAGTGTGAATTCATTGCGAGAAAGCAGATAGATGGAATCTCAGAGAGCCACATTGAGCCTCAGTAACCGCAAACGGCTATCCTACCTGGGCACCGCCACTGGAGCATGCGTTCTCGGCCTGATCGCTGCCTACCTGTCAGGAGGTGTCCTCGACGCACATATCGACGGGCAACGATATCTGGTTTTTCACCTGATGGCCGAGTTCGCCAGCATCGTCGTCAGCTTCGCCATCTTCACGATCGGCTGGTATGGCTACAAACAGCGCTCCGATACCCGCAACCTGGCCCTGGCCATAACTTTCTTCACCGTCGGTATCCTCGATTTCATACACACGCTTTCTTTCCAGGGCATGCCCGACTTAATCTCGACCAACTCGGTCAGCAAGGCAGCTACTTATTGGATAGCCGCGAGGCTGGTCGCAGCTGTCGGGCTCCTGCTGGTTCCATTGATCCCGGAGAAGGCACCGCCGGGATGGCTGCGACCGCGGCTGCTGGCCCTGGCTTCGTTAGGCCTGGTAGCGCTGCTGGTTGTGATGCTCAACTATACCGACCTTGTTCCGGCCATGTTCGAAGAGGGTGTCGGTCTTACCCGTCTCAAGACCGGGCTTGAGTACCTGGTCATCACGCTGAACCTGGCCACGATCGTGGTTTTGTGGAAACGTCCGGTTTTTGGCATCCGGGCCACGACCCTGCTTCAGTCGGCACTGGTCATAACCGTTTTCACCGAACTCGCCTTCACGCTCTACGCCAGCGCCGACGACAGCTACAACTTCCTGGGACATATCTTCAAGGCTGTCGCCTATTATCTGATCCTCAGGGCGATCTTCGTCTCCTCGCTGCAACAGCCATACCTGGAACTGAGCCAGGCGCGCGAGGATCTGCAGCGCTCGTTCGACAGCATCGGCATGGCGCTGTCATCCAGCCTCGACCTGAACAAGACTCTCGACCTCATAGTCAGGCTGGCTTCGGACCTGCTGCATTCACCTGCCCTGGTCGCCCTGCAGCAGCGAGAGCCTGACAGCCTGACTGTTCTTGCGACTCACGGCGTTAGCGATGCTCCACAGACGATAGCGCTGAAGGACAACCTGGCCTCCAAAGTCTGGCACGACCGCGCGCCCGTTTGGATCGACGAAGTCGACGCCCTGTCACAGGCATATCCGTCGATCATGCAGGGCGGCGTCTTCCGTTCGGCGCTGGCTGCGCCGATCCTCAAGGACGGTTCCATCCTTGGTGAGATCGCTGTCTACTCACGTTCCCCGGCAGCTTTCAAGGAACCAGAAGCCCGCCTGCTTACCGCCTTTGCGCGCCAGGCTGCAGTCGCGATCGAGAACGCCCGGTTGTACCAGAGTGAACTGGAATCGCGGACCCAGATCCAGAACTACGTGAGCCAGCTATCGGTGCTGCACAATATTAGCCTGTCCCTCAACCGGGAGACCGATCAGGGGCGGCTGCTTCGCATGGTGCTGAAGAACGCCGCCCAACTCACCGGCGCCGGCGCCGGGATCATGACACTGATCAGGGAAGGCAAGACAGAGGTGATCTCGGAATACTATGCGCCCTGGTACGAGGACCGCTGCAATATCGACGAGCGGGCGTCGACACTGCACCAGCGGGTTGAGCGGCTTGCGCAGGGTGATGCCACGAGGATCGCCGACACCAGCGGTCTGGAGATGTTGCCGGTGGGTCACATCAGCCTGAGGGGATTGCTGGTTGGCACTCTCCGGGATACCCGCGGCCGGACACTCGGACATTTCATGTTGAGCGAAAAGTCAGGCGGCGGCGAATTCACCAGCGAGGACGAGGAACTGATAGCCCTGCTGGCGGCCCAGAGCTCCGTTGCCCTGGTCAGCGCAGAGAGTTTTGGCAGGGAGCACCGGGTGGCCGAGACCCTGCAGGCGGCCCTGCTGCCGGCAGTCCCCGAGCGCGACGATGTGGAAGTCGGCCTGCTATATCGATCCGCTGGCTCGTATGGGAAGGTCGGCGGCGATTTCTACGATTTCATCGAGCTGGGAGGCAGCCGCATCGCGGTAGTCGTGGGTGACGTCTGCGGCAAGGGACTTGAAGCCGCGACATACACGGCGATGATCAAGTACATGCTGCGCGCCTATCTTGGCGAAGGCATGCTGGCGGGCGATTGCCTGACAAGGCTGAACCGGGCAGCACACGACCAGGTCCCGCTCGAGAAGTTCATCACTGTTGGCCTGGCTGTCATCGACACCTCGACACAAGTCATCAGCTACTCCTCCGCCGGACATCCTCACCCCTGCATCTGCCATGACGGGAAATCCACAATCATGCAAACCACCCAGGCGGTGCCGCTCGGCGTCCTTCCCGATACCCGCTACCTTACGACCCAGATCTCGGCAGAGGAAGCCTGTTCTATCTTCATGTATTCCGATGGACTGATAGAAGCGCGTCCGGCAGACGGTGAACCATTCGGGGAAGCGAGGCTGACCGAGGTCCTGGGTGGCCGCTGCTGCGACCAGGCCCAGCAGGTCGCTAACGACGTGCTGCAGGCAGCGGTCGATTACTCCGGCGGGGAGCTCAGGGACGACATCGCTCTGGTCGCTGTCAGGCTCATCAAGGAGCAAGGACCAGGGCACAGTTGAAAATCTCATCGCGGTTAGTATACTTGTAATGTTCCTGGTAGCAGGTCTGATTCACCTGCCCCTCAGGTGTTCATCAGGATTTGCCAATTGTGCTTTGTCATTTCCTTGCCTTCAAGCCAATGGATCGAAAGATGACCCTGCTCACCCTTAAATCCGGAAGTGAACAATGATCTGGGGCAGGAAGAATAAATCAGAGACGGGAATTCCGGGGGAGTTTGAAGTCGAGGGCCTGGCAACCAGGCATCAGGATGCTACCCGGGAAGCCAGGCAGCGCGGCGCCGAGACGGCAGCCCTGCTCGCCGCGTCACGGGCGGTGCAGGAATTCCAGGAATTCGCTGACGTGGCCCGCTCCATATTTGACTCCTGCAAGAACCTGATCGGCGCCACCAGCGGCTATATCGCCCTGCTCAGTGATGATGGTTCCGAGAATGAGGTGCTGTTCCTCGATGCCGGCGGACTCCCCTGTTCTGTCGACGAATCGCTACCGATGCCGATCCGAGGACTGCGTGGCGAAGTCTACCTTTCCAACAGCGCCGCGTATGAGAACGACTTCATGAACAGCAAGTGGATCGGTTTCATGCCGGAAGGCCATGTGCGCCTCGATAACGTCCTGTTCGCGCCACTTCTGATCGATGGCAAAACGGTGGGGCTTCTCGGCATCGCCAACAAGCCCGGCGGTTTCGTGGACAACGACCTGAGGCTTGCATCTGCGTTCTGCGACATGGTTGCTTCCGCTCTCTACAACGCCCGAACTTTCGAGTTGCTTGAGAAGAGCGAGGAGCAGTTCCGGAGTTTCGTGGAACAGTCATCCGATGGAATCGTGATCATCGACAGCAGGGGAACGATCATCGGCTGGAACCGTAGTCAGGAGAAGATAACCGGCATATCCAAAGACAGGGCTACAGGGCAGCCCCTCTGGGATGTCCAGTACAGCCTCAATCCTCCGGATAACCGGACACCTGAAGCCAAGGTCCGGCTACAGAAAATGATCGTCGACTTCCTGGAGAACAGGAATCCTTTCTGGACGAACAAACTTATCGAAAGCGAGATCCAGAGGACCGACGGCTCCAGGGCTTTTATCCAGACTATAACTTTCCCTATCAACACCAGCAGCGACTTCATTGCGGCATCCATCACCAGGGATGTCACCCGCCGCAAGACGACGGAAGTGCTGAGCGAATCCCTGAACGATATCAACGCCGCCATGAGCTCGACGATGGACCTTGACGAGATCATGGAACGTGTGGCCGGCGAGGCGGTCAAGGTCATGGATTGCGATTCAGCTGCCATCTTCCTGAATGACGGGGAATACTGGATCCTGAGTGCGCAATATGGCATGCCGGCAAACCTGACCGGCCAGCGCTTTACCGCGGACGAGGCGCCTGCCATGGTGATCGCCGCCAATGAGAAGCGGCCGGTTTTTGTTGGCGACGTCCTTTCTGATGACCGGCTCACACGAAAGAAGGACGGCCTTGATGTCGATGTGCGATCGTTCCTGGCCGTGCCGCTGATCGCGCGTGAAGCAGTAATCGGCGTCATCACCTTCAACCACCATGGGTCACCTTCCAGCTTCGGCGGCGAGCAGGTGGATTTCGCCAGCAAGTTGAGCGCCTCGGTATCGCTCGCCATCGAGAACGCAAGGCTTTACCAGCAGGAGCAGGATATCCGGGCCCAGATCCAGAGCCATGCGAACCAGCTTTCCATCCTTCACCGAATCGGACTTTCCCTGACAGCTTTCCATTCTTCACCGCATCGGACTTTCACTTAACCGGGAGACAGACAAACACAGTTTGTTGAGGATGGTCCTCAAGAGCGCCGCCGAACTGACCCTTGCCGGGATCGGCGCCATGATCCTGGTGCGCGAGGGCAAGACTGAGCTGGTGTCGATGTACTACGCTCCGTGGTTCAGCGAGCGGTGCGAGATCGATCAGGATGCGTCGACTCTGCATCAGAAGATCGGCGCTTTACTCGACAGCGACCGCGATGTCCTGCGAGTCGGAGACCTAACCAGGCTGTCACGGCCTCTGAATTTCCCCGAAGGGCATCCGGGACTGAGAGGGCTGCTCGTTGGTACGCTGCGCGATACCCATGGCTCTGTCATCGGACACTTCATGCTCAGTGACAAAGCCGGAGGCGAGGTATTCACCGTGCAGGACGAGGAGATAATCTCCCTGCTGGCAGCCCAGAGTTCCGTGGCCCTGCTCAGCGCCGAGACCTTCGAGCGTGAGCATTATGTGGCCGAGACACTACAGTCGGCGCTGCTGCCGCAAGTCCCACTGAGGGAGGATATGGAAGTCGGCCTGCTATACCGGTCCAGCGGCAGATACGGGCGGGTCGGTGGCGATTTCTACGACTTCGTCGACCTGGGAGGCAACCGGATCGCCGTGGCCGTGGGCGACGTCTGTGGCAAGGGGCTCCGGGCCGCGACTTACACAGCCATGATCAAATACATGCTCCGGGCTTATCTCGAGGAAGGACTGCTCCCTGGAGACTGCCTGACCAGGCTTAACCGGGCGGTGCATAAGGAGATCTCCATCGAGAAATTCGTGACCATGGGTCTGGCCCTCATCGACACGGAACGGATGTCGATCACATATTCTTCCGCGGGTCACCCTCCGATCATGGTCTGTCGCGACGGCCAGGCAACGCCGCTCTTTGCCCGTTCGGCGGTCCCCCTCGGCGTACTTCCTGATTATAAGTTCCTTTCTTCCCAGGAACCGCTTGGCGAAAGCAGCTCTGTGGTGATGTACACCGACGGGCTGATCGAAGCGCGGCCCGAGCAGATGGAGCCTTTCGGACAGGAAAGGCTGGCAGCTGAACTTTCAAAGTGCGAGTCGTTATCTGCTCAGGCTATCGCAGACAAGCTCATCGAATCGGCGATGCAATATTCAGGGGGATCACTGCGAGACGACATCGCCGTGATGGTCGTCAGGCTTGCCGAAGGCAAGCCTGACCGTACTTCCTGATCTGTCCCTATCGGCTGCTATCAGCCACGGACTCGATCTCTGTCTCATCCTCGCTGTCTATCTCATCCGCCGCCAATAGATAACCCGTGCTCCAAAAGCCCCTATCGCCACGATCATGCCGATCCCGGCAAGCGCCAGCAGATAGGTGCCGGTCTTCGGCAGGTTTGATGTAGTGGTCGTCGTGGGTGGTGTAACCGGAGGTGTCTCCGTGGTGCCTGGAGTGTCGTCTGGCGGGGTCAGATCGGGCGTATCATCCTCCGGAGTATCTTCGGGTGTATCTTCGGGTGTATTCTCATCGTCGAGACCGTCGTCGATGCCCTCGTCATCACCGGGAACCACCTCGTCTTCGCCTGGGCAGTTCAGAGAATCCGGATCACCCATATCCTCGCATCCAGGGACACCATCTTCGTCGATTTCGTCAGGCAGGCCCTGCATGTCCACGACCGGGAGCCCGGATTCGATCAACTGGATGCCGTCCTCGTGGAGCGGTTTGGAAAACTGACCTTCATCCGCCGGCTGCCAGGCCATTGCCGGAGCAGCCATGAACAGCGTTACCGCCATCACCATCATAATCATCAATGTCATCGCCATGATCTTCATCGCTTACATCCTTTCGTTGTTACTGATTGATCCTGCGATCCTGCTGTGCTGCTTGCCGCCCCTCCATCCGTCAATTGGAGCCCGGACGCCAGTGACTGGTCAAAGTTGAGTTTAAGCGTCCGGCGGGTACTCGTGCTTTCCCCGTTGAAGCGTCTCGGCGGTGTTTGTCTGGTCATCTCAACCTCCCGTTTCCGTTTATCTGTTTCCACCCTTATGACGGAAATAAGGCGCTGAACTTACGGGGGATGATTGAATAAATCAGGTACAGGTCTTAGGGGTCTTGTGATGCGAAGGGGTCTTGTGATGCGAAGGGTTTTGTGATGCGCTGCAGACAGCTGGTCAGGGCTACGCTTGACGATCAGGCCGGGCTGCCAGCTGGCAACACCTCATCCAGCCTGCCACGGATGACGATGCGCTGCTTGATATCCCAGGGTGGATCGCAGGTAAGAAGAGTGATCGTCTCTTCACCAGTCGGCTGCAGAACCGAGACGTCGTCCGGAGTGACGATGAAAGAGTCAGTCACAAGATACACGAAGGTGGCATAGGGCATCCGAACCGTTATCCGGTCGCCGGTGCCGACCTCATCCAGATGCAGGAAAGGAGCTCCGTAGAGCACCCGGTCGCCGGCAACGGCGAAGTTGCCGCCAGCCCCGGGGAGCTGCGTCTCCATGATATGACCGGGGCCTTTCGCCAGGGCTGCGTCATCGGAGCCTTCGACGATCATCCACTTGACATCGATAGAGGGGATGGATATCTCGCCGACAGGATCCAGGTAATCAATATCCGCCTGCATCGCGGCGGCCTCGCCGGCAAGATATCCGGGATCCACCGAACCGCTGCCGGAGATGGAGAACAGCGAACGCAGGTCGGACTGGCCCGCGCGCGCTTCAAGAAAGCCATATCCGAAAACGATGCAGGCATAGGTGGCCAGCGCCAGCCCGGCGACGATCGCCAGCGTGGTCGTCCATCGGAATATCGTCTTTCGCAGCAAGGCCGGCGTGTGTGAGGCCGGCTTATGCAGTCGCCGGACATCGCATGCATGGCTGCTCCGCTTCAGCTTTCTTGAGCCGATCCTGCTGCTGTGGTACCTCGTATATCCCCTGGTTTCCATCTTCCCTCCAGTGTCTTGTCTACCTTATGACGATGAAGGGAGCGGAAACTTACGCAGGCTGTTACTACGTTTAATCAGGGATAGACAGAGAGCATCCCAACATATCCCTGCACGGCCTCACCGGCTGCATCAGTGGCCGTCACATAAAGATGATAACCCTGGGGAGCGCCTGCCGTCCCTGACGCACCCCAGGTCTCGATACCGCCCGAGGATGACTGGAGGGCCAGGGAGACCTGGCTGCTGGAACCGTCGTAATCTGATACAAGCGTCAGGGTGGCGGTCCGGGCGTCACCCGAGATCTTCGCCGAATATTTTACGGTACCACCCTGATAGACCGGATTGGGACTGGCTGATCCAGAGATGACGTCAAGCGGCGCCGATTGCGGCTCTGGCGTCGTGGTGCTCCCCGTGTCATTGCCGGTGGAGGTTCCGCTGTCGCCTGCAGTAGCCGTATCGTCCACCACCACTCCCGCTGTGGTTTCTGTCGTGGAGGAGACCGCTCCGCTACTGCTGTCTTGTGTACTTACAGTCGCGGTCATGGTGCTCGACCTTGACGAACCTGTAGCTTCCCTGTCACCAGCATCAGAGCCACCAGTCAGTTCGGCAGTCAGCGCAGCCGCAGCCCCCAGGATCATAATCGCCGCCAGGGCGCTGATCCAGAAGGCTGGCCTCCGCAGCATCCGGGCGAACTTCGACGGCCCGCTTCCAGGCTGGCCGGAATATATTCGCGTGGCGTCGAGCGGTTCTACCGCCTCGCCCATGCCTGCGCCGCTATCTCCCGCTCCATGACCAGAACCAGCCTGCCCCGCTTCCCCCACCCCTTCCTCAGATCCATACTGCCCCATATCCCCCGCTCCACCAGATGCAATCTCGCCAAGCCGGCCCGTGAACGCCTGAGCCAGGCCCGCGGGCGGGATCACCGGGATGAACATCCTAAAGGAACGGGAGGCCTCGTTCATCTCCTCGAGTGCGGCGAGGCAGAACGTACAGCCCTCGAGATGGCTTTCCACCATGTCCTTTTCCGCCGCCTGCAGCTCGCCGTCGATGTAGGGCGACAGCAGGGCTATCACTTCCTCACAATCCGGCGGGCACGATTCTGTCTGTATCTGTGCCATCCTGAGCTCCTCTCTGAACTTGAGGCGGGCCCGGGAGAGGAGCGCTCCGACCGCATTGCGGTTGGATTCGAGGACATCGGCCATCTGGTCGTAGTCGAGCTCCTCCAGCTCCCGCAGGATCAACGCCGCCCGCTGATTCTCGTTCAGCCCCCGGGCCGCGCGGCGCACCGTCTCCATCTGTTCCCCGAGGAGCAGAGCCCGCTGGGGGTCGGCGTAGATATTGGGATCCTCAGGAGTGAGCATCTCCTCGTCGACGTCGACGAAGCGGCTGCGGCGGCGCATCTCGTCATAAGCCAGGTTCTTGGCGGTGCGGTAGAGGTAGGCGGAGAAGTTCTGGATGTCCCTTTCACCGAGCACTGAGTACATCCGGATAAAAGCATCCTGGACGATGTCAGAGGCGTCGGCGGCATTGTCCACCAGACGGTAGACGAAGTTATAGACCGGATGCTGATAGCGCTCGAACAGCCGGCGGTATGCTTCCGCATCACCCCTGCCGGCGAGGACCGCCAGTTCTCTGTCGGTAATCTCCATGGCTCTCTCCGCTTGCTCTATCCATATGACGTGATGGATGACGATAAATTACGGTCAGAAGGTCAGAAGAGACAACACCAGGATTATATATCAGGCGCGGCACACCACCCATCGCCGGCTGAGGCCCGCCCGTTCAGGCGCAGCGCATCACCCATCGCCGGCTGGGCAACTCGTTCAGGCGCCTAGAGCCAGCCAGGCTTCTCTCAACTCGGTATCGCGCATGACGCCTTCATCTGCTGCGAATACCCGACGCGACACCGAGAACTCCTGACTGAAACCGAAGATCGAGATGGAATCAACAGCCACGAGCTTCATGGGATCCTTCTTGATATAAAGGACCTGCAGGGAGCTTGGCGATTCGCCACCTGGCGCGATGCTGCGAAAGCCACCGCCGCCCGTAGTACCGGCATCGAGGAAAACAGTGCCATTCTCGACCACGACGCTCTCCCTGTGAGTATGGCCATTCAGGACCACCGCTACATCGCCGTCAAGCCTCGCAGCCTGCTTGGGATCATGCACCGCGACGATGAAGGGCTTCGGATCGTGGGAATCGACGATGCCGGCGATCCTGGCTGCTTCCTGCGCCAGTCGACCGTTACTCGACGGCTGAGGACTGACGCTCAGAGACGCCGGATCCGGAAAGCCGCCAACGACAATGCCTCCTTCATCGACGAAACTGTCGTCGAGCACTGTCACACCCGCAGTCGACTCCATGGTCTTCACTATGGCAGGCGAGTCGTGATTGCCGGCGACCCAGAGATAAGGCACCTTCATCGGCAGGTAAGTCGACGGATAGCGCGCCTCAAGGGACGTTCCCAGGTCAGTCAGGTCTCCCGTATCGATCACGAAATCGACATCATAGAGTTCGGCGGCGCTCCTCACGAGGCCGGCGGCGGCAGCGCTGGAGTGCATGTCAGAAACATGCAGTACACGGATCGTGTCAGCTTCAGGAGGAGCCTGCGGCAGCTGGTGAAGGGCGTTTACCGTGCGATAGAGGCTCTCAGCGATCTCAGGCACGCGGTCCTCATAATCATCGAGGTTCGCGAGCGTCTCCTGTGAGAACGAAAGCACATCCGGTGCATAAGCGAGGCTGCCGGAGTAACGTGGCTCGCTGAAGGCGTCCATCTCGTAGGTGCCATAGGCCAGCCCACCCACCACAACGGCTGTCATCAATCCGGTCGCCAGGCCCGCCAGCGCCCACTGCCAGCGCCGATGCAGGAGTCCCGCAACTGCGCCGCCTGCCAGCATTGCGACCATGACCACCCTGAAGATCATCGAGCCGGCTTCCCTCCTGACCGGCTCCCGCCAGTTCTCGAGCTGCGCCCGGGCTTGAGAGTCGGCGCTGATCAGGTCGTCAACCTCCTCCACGGAGATCTCCTTCAGGGAATAATTGACGACAGCGGGCGCAGTGTGGGTGTCGGCTTCGATCGTGCCGGCAGGTGGCAGGTCGACCACGGTCTTTCCGTGGAGTGCCGGCTTGAGCGAAAATTCCGCCCGGACAGGGCCGACCGTGAAATCAGTAGGTGACACCAGGATAAACGCGTAATATGCCGCAAGCGCGGCAACAAACACCGTGAATATCCCGAAGATCATGTGCGTGATCCTGGAGTCCTTCACACGCTGGCGGGCAGGAGTCTTGATGGTGGGGTTATGGCTTGCGGAATTCATGTCAGGACGGAACGAAAGTAGCTCCTTGGAATATTCTAGCAAAGCGGCAATAAAAGAGAGCTGCCGAAGCAGCTCTCAGTAAATCAATATTAATTGTGCCTGTGGAGACTAAGCCCTGGCCTTCCTTGTCAGGAAGTAACCAGCCGCGATCAGACCTGCACCGGCGACTCCGAAAAGGATAACTTCTGCACCAGTTCCAGGAGTGCTCGAGCCGCTCGACACTGCGCCGTAGCCCTGCGCATTCGCTGAGACATTCAGCCCCAGCACCATCATAGTGGCAATGACGACGCCAACCATTAACAATAAGGCAATCCGCTTTTTACTCACCATCCACCTCCCTTCGAGATGTACCGGTTGTTGGGGTGGCTAATGAACATGATGTCTTAACCATACGCCCCCTCTAGCCCACCACCATATTACCCTGCTGGGCTAGAAGCCATGCTATAGCATGGTATTTTACATTTCAACCATACAAGAAACAATCCTCTATTTGCAGTTTTACCCGCCCTCCTCCTCATCCTCCTGCTCATCCTGCTTCAAAGGCACGACCTCGTATATCAAATATTCTTCAACTGGACCCGCCGCCAGCGATACCGGCAGTATTCCCCAGAAATGACCGTAAAATCCTGCGCTTTCCTGGAAATCGACAGTCCGCAAGGGCAATAGCCCATCGTAGCTGACTTTTTCTATCAGCTCTACCCGGTCTTTCATGTCATCTGAAAAAGCCCTTGGATCTGCCAGCGGCGACTGGATGACAAGATCTCCCTCGGGAATTACCCTGTCCTTTGGCAATTCCGAAAAACCCTGCTGCTCAAGGTAGTATCGAAATCCGAATTCGCCGACAAACCATACCCTGCCTCCTTTCAGATCCGCCTGGCGCCCCAGGCGTGCGCCCTCGTTCGCAGCAAATGCCTTGTTAGCGGCGGCAAGCTGATAATCAGCGCCAGCCACCAGAATCCCCGCACCGGCGGTAGCCAGCGTGGCTGCGACCATGACATTCCAGACCTTACTGTCTGCATCAAAGCGCTTTTCCACAAGGCCCGCAAAAAGCAGGATCATGGGCGGAAATGCCGGAAGCAGATACCTGACTGAGGAATACGGCATGAGCACAACCAGATAGAAAATCACTCCTCCCAGCCAGATCAGCAATAGCGCGGTGTCTGCCTCCAAAAAAATTCCTTTTGTTCGGATCTTCTGCCAGCCATCAGCAAAAATCCGGTACAGGAACAGGATGCCAAGCGGTATGAAGAGCACAGACAGCATGGCAGCAGCCAGGCTGACAAGCCCCATCTGATATCGAATGAACTGAGATATCCAGAAGGGGATAAAAAACGCCAGATATACAACAAAATCCCAGCGATTGACGAAAAGCACTCTCATCATGAGGATAAAAAATACGAAAGCTCCACCGATCACGGCAAAAACGCTGGATCCCTTTTGGATGATCGAGTACCAGGCAAGCGGCTCACCCACGCCATATGAAAGCCGGGGGACCAAACCCAGAACAAAGTAATGCCAGACAACATAGCTGAAAAATGTGCTGACCGGTAAAACAAACGGCAGAACGGCAAGCATTGAAAGCTTCCGCTTCAGAATGGCATATACAAACAGGAGCGGTATGACACTCAGGACCTGATACGAGATCAATATCCCCACTGTGATTGCCAGCGCGCAAATAACCATGAGCCTGAGGCTGTCTCGCTCAAGTCCATATTTATAAAGAACGACTGCCGCCAGCCACATGGACAATCCAGGTATGTCAGACATTATGCCGTGGGACATCACCATGATCCCGGGAGTAGCAACAAAAATGAGTGACACCAGCAGGGCATGCCTTGAATAGCTTCTCGCAAGGAAATACATCGACACTGTGGCAATCAGGGGAAAAATCAGGAATGCCAGATGCAGGATGATCTCCGACTCACCTGCGATCACGATCACAAGGGCGATGTAAGAGGGAACAAAAGGCGGATGCGTATCAAGAAACTTCTCATTTTCCTGGCCAAAGAATGTGTAATCGGTCAGCACCGTTTCCATCGCATTACCCTGACGCGCGCGTGCCAATTCGATGAATGTGGCGTCATCCATGTGAAACGGCCGTGCGATAAACGGCAGCATCATAAGCGTAGTCACGGCTATGACTATCAGTATCTCAGCTGTCACGGACAGTCTTTTTCGAGGAAGATGGGTCTTCATCGTCTTATTGGACGGGTCGGACATCGCCCATCACCTGCTCTTCGCTTTGCCAGTCGAGTTCGTTTTCGGAGATCTCATCAATCTTGCTGGTGCTGAAAGTAAACGGCACTGGCCCCATCAGATTCCCATAGAATCCCGCTCCAGACCAAGGATTCATGCTTCTTGTCGGAAAACTGTCTTCCACATCCAGTTGAGAGATCCGCCGGTAAAAACCTTCTGGCAATGGCGCCAACACTCCTCTGCCATTTACCTCAGAGTAGTAGACCACATCTCCTGGACTGGCGACCGAATTGATACCCAGATTTTCGAAACCTTCCTTTTCCATGTAATATCGCATGCCAAATTCGCCAAGCGTCCAGACCTTGACAGGACTGTCTGCATATTTCTGCTTCGCCTGCGCAGCAACTGAACGGTATACGCCTGCAAGCCTATAGTCTGCGATCGATGCAGCAAGTCCTCCAGCCAGAGTCAAAACCAGAGTAGCCACGATAAACGAGGTCCTCAGGCGTGGAAGCGTAGGCCAAAAATATTCAGTCTCGCGCACAAACAGCAATATGACCGGCGCGAATAGCGGCAACAGGTGGCGAACAGCAACAAAAGGCATCGTAGTCGTTCCGGCGTAAATTGCTGCAACACCTATAAACCAGAAGAGCAGAAAAATGGCATCGACCGATCCCTTCCTGGTTTTTATCAGATTCCAGGCCTCAGTAGCAGATCTGGATAGCAGCCCGTACATGATGCAAAATCCGGCAACCGCCAGAACAGCCACTTGAACTCCTTGTACCAGTGACAGTTCACCCCTGGCGACATAATAAAAAGACGCCCAGGCGACAAGCGGCGGTATCAGGGCGAAAGCAATCAATACATCGATCTTGCGGCGCAGAAAGACAATGATCATTGCCAGAGGGAAGATGATCGAACCACCTACAAACACAAATAAAGATCTCATCTGTGTTTCCGCATTAAAATCAACCTGATAGGAAATCCCCGGCGGACGGCCATAGCGGTTACTTATATAAAACCGCCAGGCGGCATATATAACAGCTGGAACCAGTAGAGAAACCAGGACTCGCAGTTTGAACTTCCTCTTGAGGATCGCATAGAAGATCAGTACCGGCAGCAACGTCAACCCTTGAGAAAAAGTCAGGATAGATGCGGCTGTGGCGAAACCCGCACCCACCAGAAGCTTCCAGCTGCACCTGTCGACTCCCCAGACAAAGAGAGCCGAAGCCAGAAGCCAGAGTGAAACACCAGGCAGATTACCCATGAGCGTGTGAGACATCACGAGAAATCCGGGAGTAAAAGTGAAGAGCAAGGAAGCGACCAGAGGCTTTCGGGTGAACCTGCGTGACAAAGAGTACATCGATAGGGTAGCGATCAATGGAAAGACAAGATAAGCCCCGTGCAGAAGTGGCTCGCTTTCCCCACCCGCCCGGATCACAGGAGCAAGATACCAGGAGAGAAGCGGCGGGTGCCTGAATCGAAAGGTCTCAAAGAACCGCCCACGGGAACTATAATCCTCAAAATGAAACTGAAGTGGGTCTGTTGCTGCAATGCTTGCCTGCTCGATAAAATCCCGGTCGTCCCAATGAAACGCCATATTGATGAATGGAACGGTCAGCAAAAGCGTTGTAATGACCAATATGACCAGATCCCTGGTCAGATGGTCTCGCACCTTTTCTTGATTTGTTTCGCTAGTCACTGGGTGAAGCCATGTTCCATCATGGACGACCGGCCAGCCGAGCATATTCCTTAAAAGCAGGCTTGACGCTCATATCATCACGGATAAGACCAACTATATAACCCACATCGTATGCGTACCACCAGAATACTTTTTTAACCTGTGGAAATGCTGCTGACTCTTCGAATGCCATCCTTAGAGCTTCCGCCTGTTTTTCCTCAGTCAGGAAGCCAGCGTATGGGTCGCCGCTGTCGCCACTGGCATATGATGTCTCTGTCAACCATATATCCTTGTCACTATCTCCATATCGACTCATGACTTCGGTGACGTTCTTCAGCCGGTCCTCATACCATAGGCGGTCCGGAAAAGTATAATCCCTGTGGATATCCGGCAACTGGCCCTGACCTGTAAGCATGAACCACTGATAAGTGTGGATGTTCAGGATGTCGAAGTAACGGTCGGCGGGATTCTGCTCGCCAGGATGCCGAGCCTGGATATTTTCATAAAGATCCTCCACGCCCTGCCATACGGTCTGTCTTGAAGAACCGGGATCCGTTCGGCTGCTCTCATAAGCAACCGGCACATCGTCGCCAACCGCTCCGTTCAGGACTTTACATTCGGCACACTCCTGCTTGACCGCATCATGACCTGCCTTCAACAGGTCTACGTACTGATCGAGGCTTCCCAGCCAGCCAGCGAAGAAGATCCGTTTTTCATCAAGCTTTATCTTGCCGACATTGAACTCGTGGCCGATCTCAAAAGCGGTAATGCCATAACCGTCGTCCCACCCTTCCTCCTGAGCCAGCTCACCATCTGGCATGTAACGTCGCACGGTAGCTTCGACGAATCTTGCGTAATCATCATTATTGCCTGGGGGAAATGCGTACGCAGACTCGTCTGCACGGTTTTCGGAAGAAACGGCCCAGGAAGGCGTGTAAACCAGAGCAGGGACAATTTGCAGACCACGATTCCTGGCCGCGATCACGACAGAGTCTGTGTAATCCCAGTAAAAATCATCCGGCCCCCCCAGCTGCACATCATCCCATCGAAAAAACATGCGAACAGCCCCAGCTCCGGAAGCCTGGATCAGATCAAAATGAGCGTTCATGCGATCTGACAGCTCATCACCCATCAGAAGATCCCGATCAGGAACCGCATCGACGCAGTAAAAACCATCATCCCCGTCGCTCTCGACTGTCCAGACGCTGCTGTTATCCTGTTTCCATCCCGAATCGCCATCAGAAAAATCTTCGAAATATGCCGGCGAATCACCGGAAGGCATTGTCAGGCTCACGTTATCGAAACAGGCGCTTGCATTCCGTACCCTCAAGCCCGCAATCCCTGAACCAGGCGGACGCAACAATCCATCTGGAGGAGTCATCCTCTTATCGTCAATGAATATGTGAATCCGGTCTTCCGTTACCTGAACCTTCAATGCATACCAGACATCAAGTCCGAAAGCGTCCTTTTCATATCCCTGCAATATGAAACTCCTGGTCGTGGAATCATACAGTTTCCAGAAATCCAGATGAGGAACTATATTAAGATTGAATCCACTGCCCGCGCCATCCCTGAGGAAGAAAAGGCCCACCGTAGCGGTGCCAGCGGATGTCTCAGTGATCTTCACCCTGGCCTCGTAGGTGAAGCTGCTCAGATGTGGCATATCTTCCCGCCAGGACGCACTCTGATGAAAGAGGTCATCGATACTCGCGTTGATGCCAAAAAAATCAGTATCACGAATAACCGGGCTACTCGCGGCCGGCTTTTCCCTCACGGGAGACTGCTCATGATCGATCTCGGCGATTTCCTGAGTGCATCCTGTTGAATAAACAGAAAATACCAGCATTGCGCCGATGAATAGCTTCAAAAGCGATTTCCTGATAAATCGACTATCTAATTGCCGCATGTTTTGCCAGCCATTGCCTTTTCAGCTATTGTAGCCTCGATGAAAATACTGATCACAGGTGGCGCAGGATTTATAGGCTCGCATACGACTGAGTTGTTTGTGGAAGACGGTCATGACGTTACCGTCGTCGACAATTTCTCTTCCGGGAGCCTATCCAATCTCGACTCCGTCCTCACCAGGATCAATATCGTCGACATGGATATTTGCGATGCCACGGCCTTTTCAAAAGTTTGCCGGGATGTCGAGATCATCATACATCTTGCGGCCGTTTCATCAGTTGAGAAATCTATAATCGAACCGCTGGAAACACATAATATCAATACCGCAGGTATCATAAGTGTGATGGAAGCAGCGAGGGAAAACAAGACAAGACGGGTGGTTTTCTCCAGTTCAGCCGCCGTTTACGGGAATGATCCGGAGCTACCCAAAATAGAAACGTCACTGACCCGTCCCCAATCACCGTATGCGTGGCACAAACTGACAGGTGAGTTTTATGGAGGTTATTACCAGAACTCGTATGGAGTCGAGTTCCTGGCACTAAGATATTTCAACGTTTATGGCTCACGTCAGGATCCAGGCTCTCCATATTCCGGCGTTCTCTCGATCTTCAGTAGTCGTTGCCGAAACGGAGAACCGCTGACCATTTTCGGAAACGGGGAACAGTCGCGTGACTTCATACATGTCTCCGACATAGCAAAAATAAATCTGCTGGCAGCCAGCGCTGCTGGAAAGTTGCCCGGGATCATCAATGTATCTACTGGCCGGGAAACCAGAATAATCGATGTGGCCCGGATGATTCAATCAGCTTATGGAACTCAGAGTGAGCTCGTCTTTGAAGAGCAGCGCCCTGGCGATATCGACAGATCCTGGGCTTCAACGAATCTCCTGACCCAGACGTTCGGTTATGAGCCTGTCGTAGACATGAAAAAGGGATTGGCGGATCTGATCAGGAGTTAGAATATCGTACGGTCAGGCTCTAACTTGTGGGCCAGAGTTCAGGCGGGGTCCTGTCACGCCAGTCCGCAGCGAGCGCGTTTCCGATACCTTTCACAGTCCAGGCCCCGTTCTCCTGAAACAGGAGCGCATCCTTAGCTGCAGCGCCACTATTGTTCTCCAGCCCGATCAGTGCCCAGCCTGAGTTTATGTTTGGACCCCAAACCACATTCACACCGCTGCCGTCCCCCCACTCCCGGTCAAAAGCCGCCGTGGCGGCCATGGCCACCGCCTCCACCTGGGACTCGTCCACATTGGGCATGACCGGACCGCCGGCGACTGTGTTTCCACTACCGTTGCTGCCGGCGTTGCGAGCTGGCGCCGAAGTAGTGGTCTGTGCGATCGTGGCTGTTCTGGTTTCAGTGACGGTCACGCCATCAGTCCCGCCGCAGCCGGTGACTGTGCCCGCCGCCAGGATGCCGGCTGCCGATAAGACCGCTAACGTTTTTTCCCAGGGAAGATTCATGTGCCTCAAAGGATATCACCGTACAGTGGGGAGAGCTACGCCAGAGGTACCTCAGGGGAGAAGTAGAGGTTACCGCCGGCATCATGGGACGCAACATATGTGATCGAATGGAATGACGCGATCCCGGATGTCGCGCGGTAGACCACTGTCGCCTGGCGGCTGGCGCCCCGGTCGATGATTCCCAGATCCAGGGGTATCGGCGTCAGCAGCGCGACCCCGTTCGAGGTCAGGCTGGCGACTATGGCGCTGTCATAGGCGCGGCCGCCGGAGTTGGTGAATCCATAAGTGACGCTCAGCAGGCGCTGCTGGTAGTCGGCGTAACTGGCCCAGTTGACCGAGACCAGCGAAGTCTCGATAGCAGGTATCGGCGACGCTCCTTCCGTAAACCAGGAGGTCAAGACGACCTCGGCCGGCTTGTCCCTGACGGTATAGTCCGTATTCCCGGGGCCGGAGCTGTCAGCCGATACCATCCAGTCCCACCAGAAAACGCCTGCCAGCCAGGGTTTGTCACGAAGCACCCGGAACGCCGCGTCGTACGCCCTCGCCTGATTCTCGCCATCAAACGCAGCGGGCGAGTAGTCCCAGGGAGCGCGGGCGTTATAACTGCTGCTTCGATATCCGATCTCAGTGAAGATCACCGGCTTGTTCCATCGGGCCTGCCAGGCCTCGACGCGGCTGATCCAGTCGGCCTCACCGAACTCGCCACGATAGCCGGTCCAGCCGTTCATCAGCTCGGCGAGCGTCGGCCGGGCGCTGTCGCTCAGCGGAAAATATACGTCCAGGCCCAGGTAATCCAGCAGACCCTGGAAGCTGGCGTAACCATAATCGTTCATGCTGGCGGCGTAGGTTATCGGTCCGTGATAGACAGTCCTGACCTCGGCGATCAGGGCTTCCCAGTACGCGTAGTTCTCGGGGCCGCTGACCCCTGCGAGTTCGGTGCCGATGGCCAGCATCTCCACCTGGTTCGCCTCCGCGAGCCGGGCGTAACCGACCATCATCATCCGGTAATCGGCGAACCAGCGGTCCTTGTCCGCCGGCCGGATATCCACGCGGGTGGTGCCGTCCCTGACATCCACATGAGGCTTGAGCATCACTCCGAGACCACGAGCGTGCGCATCCTCGATAGCTTTCACCAGCGCGGCGTCGGTCGCCGTGCGGCCGCCAGCGCCATCCTCAGGTGAGATGCTGCTGGCATCTACCGAATCGATATACCAGGTCGGCACGACTGCCACCCAGTTGGCGCCGGTGGCGGCTATGCTGCCGAGCGAGTCAGAAGAAGCCGGAGTGAGATATTCGTCCTGGGACCAGGAGGGATAATTAAAACCGCGGAACGTCCAAGGCAACGGATCTCCGGAAGACTGGGCGAGAGCAGGAGAAGCAGGAGAAACAGCGACCGCCAGGAGGATGATCCCCACAAGGAACGCGGCTGCCGCTGCCCTTCTCATTGCCGTTACCCTGTCCCACCGCCCTGTGGCGACAGAGCCTGGGAGCGGCATCGCAGGTTACCGCACAGAAGTGAAAGCTCCCGCGATATCAGCAACACCGCTTGTAGATAAAATCTACTCATAGTGGAATCCCTATCCGGCCGGGCACACGTCAGACCCTGCTTTCTAGCCGGAAACCGCTCGCCAGCGGTGAGACTCTCTATAAGTAGTATCTGCCCGAATAAGCCGGGCTTTAACGATTATAATCCTGAGGTTTTAAATAGCTTCCTGAGCAGGAAGAAAGGGCTACCTGCAGAGCTCGATGTAACCGCGAGCCACTGTGGCCCAGGAAAAGTTACGCTCGGCGATACTGTGAAGTTTCTCCCGGAAACCCATCTCACGGGTAGGATTATTCTCAAGGATCGATATGACGCTGGCTGCCAGCGCCCTCGTCAATTCGACGCCCGGAGCCAGTTCCCGGAACACAGGCTCAGAAAATTCACCCGCGACAACATCCAGCGGCGTGCGTAGACCGGACTGGTAGGTAGCTACCGGCAAAGCCCCTGCCGCCAGCGCTTCGATGCTGACCAGGCCAAAAGCTTCGGGGAAGATGGACGGAGCCAGGGAGATATCCGCTGCCGCGAAGAGAGGCGCCAGCTGCTCGTGGGAAAGATGCCCGGTGAAGTGGATCCGGCGGCCGAGTTCCCGGGCGCCTTCGATATATGAAAGCTCATCACTTTCGCTGAATTCAGGTATCAGGGGGCCGAATTCCGGCACTGTCCTCAACTCCGGCTCGGATGCCGCCAGTTCGCGAGCCTTCACAATATCGCCGCTCCCCAGTGCCATGACCAGCTTCTCCAGCGCGGCCCGCATAGGACCTTCCCCGACAACGATCAGCTGGAAGCGCGACCGCTTTCCCAGAATCAGCGGCAGGGCGGCAATGACATGCTGAAGCCCCTTGGTCCATAGCAGCCGGCCGGCAAAAACAGCGACGTCGTCCAGCAGGGGATCGATAGCCGGCGATACGGTGCCCAGAGCGTCATCACGATCGTCAGCGGTAGTGAAAAGACGGGTATCGACTCCCGGAGGCAGGATAGTCGTCCTGTCTTCGATCTCGAGTCCGCATCGCCCGGCAAGTTCCAGCAGCTCGTCCCTGCTGCTCTCGCTGAGAGTGGCGATCGCCCCGGCTCCTCCGAGCGCTTCGACCATATAAGGCACCATCCGCGGATCGTGCTTCACAGTGAAATTCAGTTCGCTCCCGTGGATGGTGACGACATAGGGGATGCCGGCCTTACCATCGAGCGCCTTCTGCACCAGGAACGGCTGCAGAACTGCGTGGTTGGCAACAACGAAGTCGGGCGGCCAGAGATCGAAAGCCGCGGTCATCGCCTCGATATTCGCAGCGATATATGTCTCTATCCAGTCGTCAGGCGCATCCTGGATCGGGCGCGCCTCGAACGGCGGGAAAGGCCCGGCCACATAGGTAAGCAGCCTGCGGCCGATATCCGGACGGACCAGCCTGCAGCTGCCCTCGTGAAGCCGGCTGCGCTCAATGACGGCCTCCGGTTCGCGGTTGCCGCCCTTGAGATCATAGACATGATCGATGAACTGATATGCCTCGGAATGCTGTTCCTGGCATACCAGGGTGACCTCGTGTCCCTGGCGGGTGAATTCGTGCGCCAGTTCGCGGGTATAGATGGCGCTGCCGGAGTCGCCCAGGAAATATCCGTGGACGATTGCTATATGCATTCAGTGACCCTGCAAGCGCAAACTGGTTTACCGATGGCCGCTGGAGTTCTACCTGCCCTCGCCGAAGCGTGCGTCATCTGACCGGCTGCCTGATGATCGTCTTCAGTTTTTCCGGCGCCGAACGCCTGGGATCACCCATGTAGATCTCGTGATGCCTGCCGGTGAGCCTGAAACCGCTTTCCGCCGCAAATCCGTGTAGCGCCTGAATCGTCGGACCCTCGTCAGAGTATGGGCCGATATACATTATCTGTACAGCCTTGCCCTCCGCGAATTTTTTGAACTTCAACTCAGACAGTGCGGGAGGGTCCTTTTTCTCTCGCAGCTCAGCCCTCGCCCTGGTCACATCTGCAGAGGTGACTTCATCCGGCAGGGCGATCATGACCCGCCACTGCCATGAGTCCCGGGCGTTGATGTCGAACTCCCGGGTCCCCTTCATCCACCAGAGGCCTTCAAGCGGCATCACCTTGTAATCGTTCCTGCCATCCTTCTTCAGCATGAACTTGAGCGTATAGGCCATTCCATAGAGGGCGTTGCAGGCTTCCTGGAATCCCTGGCTTTCGGGGGCGCCGCTGCCATCCACCATGAGAAAGCTCATCTCCGGCACATCGACGATCGCGGGCTTCTTCGCTGAAGGCCTGTAGAGTTCCTTCAGCTCCCGGACAAGATCTATTTTGGCCACGACTGCCATATCTGGTTCCTCCCTCGTATTATTCACGAAAAATTACTTCGACAATAGTGCCATGTTCTTCCCGCTGAAGATTATTCTAACACCCGCCGTGGTATCCTCTTACACATGAACAAAGTGTTGGTCATCCAGCATATCGGGTGCGAGCCGCTCGGCCTTTTCGCCCTGGATACCGAAGGTCTCGCCGAGTTCATCTACGCGCGTCCATTCGAAGGCGAACCGGTCCCGCATTCCCTTGAAGGCTGGGACAACCTGATAATCCTCGGAGGCCCCATGGCCGTCTACGAACCGGAAGTCAATCCTTACCTGGAAGAAGAACTCGGGCTGATCCGGCAGGCGATCCGGGAAGACTTTCCCATGCTGGGTATCTGCCTGGGCTCACAACTGATCGCTGCCGCCAGCGGCGCCGCCGTATATCCGGGATCCCGAAGGGAAGCTGGCTGGGGCGAAGTCGTATTGTCCGAGGCGGCCAGGGATGACGCGCTGTTCGCAGGATTGTCCTCGCCGATGCCGGTGTTCCAGCTACACGGTGACACTTTCGACCTGCCGGACGGGGCTGTGAGGCTGGCCGCAAACGATCTCTATGCCAACCAGGCGTTCAGGATGGGTGAGAATATCTATGGCCTGCAGTTCCATGTGGAAGTCACTGCCAGCCTGGTGGAGGAATGGGCGGTCTTCTACAGGGATTACATCGCTGGGGCCGGCGTATCGCCCGGCAGCCTGCTGGAGGAGCTGGTGCCCCGGAGCGAATCCCTGCGGCCCATATCGTCACAGATCATCACGGGATTCCTGGGAAGAAGTCGAACCAGCTGAACCAGGCCGCCTGCATATTCCTGAAAAAAGATATCGGTTCCTGAATCGCACCCGCTCCGGCCCTTATTTCTTTACCATTCCATGGATGACCGTCAGGATCTCAGCAAGTGAGTACGGCTTGCGCATCAGACGATAGCCCCGCTCGACGATCAGCTTCTGATCCATAGCCTCGCTGTAGCCACTGGCAAGCAATACTTCCAGCTCCGGTTTCTGCGCCTTCAGCTGGTCGACCAGCCATACACCGTCATGACCTGGAAGTACGACATCGCTGAAGACCAGGTCGAATCGGCCTTCCTCCCGTTCATACAGATCCATGGCCGACTCGGCATCCGCGGCTTCGAAAACCAGGTACCCATGGTCGGCTAATGATTTGACGACCATCTTCCGGATATCATCGTCGTCCTCCACCAGCAGGATCCTCTCACCGCTGCCGGCTATCTCACCTATGAGGATTTCCTCTGGCTGCTCTTTAATGGGTGTCACATCTAGAGCCGGAAAGTAGATGTCGAACTCGGTGCCCGCGCCAGGCGTACTGTCGACATCGATCCAGCCACCGTGCTGGCTGATTATGCCGTAGACCACGGATAGCCCAAGGCCCGTACCCTTGCCGATCCCCTTGGTGCTGAAGAACGGTTCAAAGATACGCGATTTGACTTCTGCGTTCATGCCAACTCCACTGTCGGTTACAGAAAGTTGCACGAATTCCCGCGGACTCATGTCCGGCCTTGCCTTGACGAATCCCGGCTGGACAACAACATTCCTGGCTTTGATGGTAATGATGCCGCCGCCAGGCATGGCATCACGTGCGTTCACGGTAAGATTCATCAACACCTGTTCCAGGTGGCTGGTATCGGCACTGATTGTCCTGAGATCAGCGGCCAGGTCCGTCCTGATCTCATATTGCTCACCGATCAACCTGTCGAGCATCTTCAGCAGGTCATAGACGACCCGCTTGAGGTCCACAGGCTTCAGATTAAGGCTTTCCCTGCGGCTGAACAGCAACAGCTGCCGGGACAGGTTGGCCGCGCGATCGCTTGAGGCTTTTGCCTCCACCAGATTTTCCCTGGCCGGGCTGCCATCCGGCAGGTCCATGGCGGCCAGGTCGATATACCCGTGGATGGCCGTCAGGAAATTATTGAAGTCATGGGCGATTCCGCCCGCGAGCCGGCCGATACTCTCCATCTTCTGGGCCTGCATCAACTGCTGCTCCAGCTGACGGTGAGCCGTGAGATCTCGGATTATGCCCCTGAAAGACGTCACTTTACCATCATTGTCCCTGACCACACTGGCGGTGATCGATACTACGAGTGGTGTGCCGTCTTTTCGTTTCAGGTCGAGTTCGTAATTCTTCACGAAGCCCTGTTGCTTCAGCGTCTGCAGATAAATGTTGTGGTCACCCCGATCCGCGAAAAGCTCGCGATCGGAATCAAGAGCCAGCAGTTCCTCCCTTGATGAATATCCAAGCATCTCGACACCAGCGGGATTTATGTCCTCGATCTTTCCCGCAGACGTGACTATGATGATCCCGTCCTTGGACTCCTCGAAGAGCCGGTGGTATTTCTGCTCACTTCTGAAGATGGCTTCCTGCGACAGGACGCGCTCTGTAACATCGAGCAGCGTAAAGATTAGTGATGTGACCGTCCCGGCCTCGTCCATGATCGGTACCAGGCTCCAGTCCCAGTAGCTGACGCCTCGCTCGGGGTGCTCCTCATACTGGAATGGCTTCTCAGAAGTGAAGAACGGCTCACCAGTCTCGACGACCTTCCTGAAGATTGTTTCGTTCTCCTCATTAGGAAATAGGTCGAAATGATTTTTTCCGGTGTAAAAAGCCGGCTCTTTCCCGTCTGCTTGAGCATAGGCGCGATTTACTCTGATAAAGTTCAACTGCGCATCAAGCAAAGCGACCATCATGTGAGTATGATCGAATATCGTCTCCAGCAGCCGGTGGGCCTCGACCAGCTCCTCCTCCGACTTTTTTCGCCGGGTTATGTCGATGTAAACAGCCTGCAAAGCCGGCTTATCCTGGTACTCCGTGAGGCTGATCATCGAATCGGTCCAGATGATGCTGCCATCATTTTTGACAAACCTGATCTTGATGTCCGGCTCGACATCCCTGCCCTCGTATATATCCGTCATGTGCCGCATGACCTTCTTGCGGTCTTCCGGGTAAATATTCTTCTCGAGCTGTATAGGTGACATGGCAAGCAGCTCTTCAACCGTATATCCCGTGATTGCGGCCAATGCCCTGTTGGCGAATACCAGCTGCATCCCCTGGAAGATCGCGAGGCCCTGCAGCGAATTGTCGACCAGGGTCCAGTAGGCCTCTTCCGCGTGTTTTCGGCTGGTGATATCCCTGACAATGCCGTCGATTGCGACAAGAACACCGTCGGGATCAAAAACCGGGACATTCTGCTGCTCGGTCCAGATGGTCCTGCCATCCTTGCGGATCCAGCGGATAGTCAGCGGTGCCGTGATCTTTTCCGGAGAGCTGAATATCTCGTCGATGAGATGCAGATCATCAGGATGAACGATCTTTCTGCTGAGATCCGGGTCAGCATAGTGCTCTTCAGGGGTATAGCCTGTGATCCTGGTCGCTGACGGGCTCACGAATTCGAAGCCCGGCTCAGGCATGATCCGGTATCTGTATATCACATCCATGGCGTTTTCAGTCATCAGGCGCAGTCGCTCTTCGCTTTGCCGCAAGGCCTGCTCGGCTTTCACCCTCTCGGTCACATCAAAAATGATCCCGTCGATATAAAGCGGCTTGCCATCAGCTCCAAAAACAGGCGAGCCCTGTTCGATCAGATTTCGGATGTTGCCATCCCTGTGCCTGATGCGATATTCGATTGAAAAAGGCCTGTTCTCCGCCACTGCGTATCGCACCTCGACCGTGACCAGCTTCTGGTCTTCTTCAACGATAATCGGGTCGATGGAGCAGACGTCGCCCTCCTTCAGTTCTTCAGCCGTGTAACCGGTGATCTCTTTTGCCGCCCGATTGAAGAACTGCATGCGATTGTTCTCGCGGACGAAGACCCTGTAAACCATCCCGGGAAGGCTCTCAGCCAGCGTATGATATGCCAGCTCGCTGTCGCGAAGGGCCGCCTCGGCACGCTCCCTGTCCAGAAGGCTAGCCAGCAGGCGCTCCGTCTCGACATTTCCCTTCTGGCGGTCAGCTTCCAGAAACTCGTCTGGAGGTATGTAATAGAAATTCCTGCAGATATTGGTCCCGTAGATCACAAGCGGATGAGTACGGATCACATTGGCGATGATCTCCGGGTCGAAGCGGTTGCGATCGTACTGGCAGATGGCCAGACAGTCATTGTCGGGGAAAAAATAGTTGAGCCTGGACTCGTATTCGATCAGTCTCTCGGTGCCCGGCTCGCCGCCCAGCACCCAGGTCATCTCGCCCGTAGCCCTCAAAGCGCTGAAGCCGTCGGCTTTGGCTGCGGCGACAGCGTCCTTGAGAAAACCGATCATCCAGTCCGGATCGAATCGCCCTTCCTTCAGGTAAGCTTCACGCTTGGTGATGATCGAGAGTGCTCCAGCATCAACGGCCGCGTCCACATCGATTCCCCGCTCCCGCATCGCGGTCATCACTGCCGCCACCGTATTGTCGTCAGCGATATAGACGCAGCGCTCACCGCGCTCGAGCCCTATCTTCATGAACGGGATCACCGCTGCAAGCTGCTCTTCACGGGATTCATAGATCAGACATAGATGATCGTGCACATCCAGCTTCTCAAGCGCCTCGACCAGGGTCAGCCTGTTTGATTGTGGTTGCAACATCGCCCCCTCTTGATAAAACTGCGGTAGTACTGCTTTTGTCTAAGTCGGCGGCAATTTCACCACGGTCAGCCAGAAATGTTCGATCGATTTTACGACTTCCATGAACTGGTCAAGATTGATCGGCTTGGTTATGTAACAGTTGGCATGAAGGTCATAGGTCTTGATGATATCCGCCTCTGCGTCGGAGGAAGTAAGGATGACGACTGGTATACGTCCGAGTGTCTCGTCCTTCTTAATCTCAGCGAGAAGCTCGCGCCCATCCTTTTTGGGAAGGTTGAGATCAAGAAGAACCAGATCGGGAACAGGTTTGTCGGCAAATTGACCCTCGCGCCTGAGGTAAGAGAGCGCCTCCACGCCATCCTCTGCAACATCCAGCGCGTTCAGCACCTTGGCTTCCTTCAGGATCTCGACTGTAAGCCTGACATCGCCGGGATTGTCTTCCACTAGCAGAATGTGAACCGGCTCCACCTTACTGTGCTCCATCTTCTTCCTCCCTGGCAGGCATTGTGAAATAGAATACTGAGCCACGTCCCGGCGTTGATTCGGCCCAGATGTGGCCGCCATGACGCTCGACTATCTTCTTGCATAAGGCAAGGCCCAGCCCAGAACCCTCGTATTCGTTCCTGCCATGCAGACGCTGGAAGATCACGAAGATTCTATCCGCATAGGTTTCGTCAAACCCGATGCCGTTATCACTTACAGAGAATACCCAATTTTCAGCATTCCTCTCAGCAGCTACATGGATTCGAGGCTCTTTTTCGCCATGAAACTTGATGGCGTTGCCTATCAGATTCTGGAACAACTGTATCAGCTGGGAGGGGTCGGCCATAAGCTTCGGCATGGGATCATGGGTTATAACCGCGTCATTTTCCTCAATCGACAGTGACAGGTTCTCAAGCGCGAGATCAAGCGAAAGACTGCTCTCTACCGGAATGAATGGCTTTGCCTTAGTGCTGACTCTTGACAGTAAGAGCAGATCCCGGATCATCATCTGCATGCGCCTGGACCCGTCGACAGCAAAACCGATAAAGTCCTTCGCGTCCTGGTCCAGTCGTTCAGAGTACCTGTTTTCAAGAAGCTGCATATAGCTTGAGACCATCCTCAATGGTTCCTGGAGGTCATGGGACGCCACATAAGCAAATTGTTCAAGTTCGGCATTTGAGCGCTCGAGCTCACGGTTTAGTGTGAGCATGAGCTCTTCAGCCTGGTCCCGGCGAGCATTGGCTTCGTCCACCGCCCCGCCGATCTTCTGGGCTGAGCGCGCTATTAGCGCGGCGGCCAGGGCTACGAAAAACAGGGCGGACAGTGCCGATACGAGAACCGGATTGACCTCAAACTCGACGATTCCCACGGCTTCCACCCAGCCATCTATGACAATCAGGGCGACTATGATCGGCAAAGTAGATCGGAGCATCCGCGCCCTTACACCCTGACCTACAAAGAACTTCAAAGGCCAGGCATCGTTGCCGGCTGCGGCGATCATTGCCGCGCCGAGCAGCGCCAGCGCAAAGCCGGCTGTCGGAGCAACTGGACGCGTGCCGCCGCCATAAAGCAGCGGCGTACCATATAGATAGCCGAGGGTAGTGATGCTGCCCACAAGTAGAACTGCCAGGGAAATCACAGCCGAAATCCCCCGACTTGTCCTCACGCGAAGCCCGTTGAAACGGAAGGTAAGCACCGCCAGATTCAGGGAAAAAAAGATGACTGCTGCTATCGGCGACATACGCCCGATCGGAATCCCGTTCAGCTCGCCCTTCAACCCGAAGAGACGTTCCTCTATGCCAGGGGCGAAGTCACGAAAAGCCTCGGTGATGATAATAAATGCCAGTATCATCAACACCGCGCTCACCATGCGGGCAGTAGCCCTGATAGCCCTGTTTTCAGGCCAGTAGACCGCGACTGTCATGGCGCCAGCAGTCAACAGCAATCCTATCGCTGTACTCGGCGGCATGGGAAAGTATGCAGAACGGATACTGGTCAGAAAACGAAAACCAGTGATCCAGCCGGCCAGGGCCAGGATACCCATTGCAGCTGCCAGCCCCATCAGGGCCAGGAAGATGCGCAGGTTGGCTTCCGCAGCCTCAGTGCTCGAATAGCCAGCTTTTAAATTCATGACTTGCGAATGCGCATGTGGACCATCAGAAAATAGAGGACGTGCGAATTATCATATATTCCCCCAAAAAGGCCATATTCATGCAAGATTCTACCTTTCTATACTGGAAATAAGAAAAGGGACACGAGTTATCGTGTCCCTTTTAAATAATCCCGGCGACTTCCTACTCTCCCAGGGGTTTCGTTCGCTCCGGTCCTCTCGTACTAGGAGCCACTCCCTTCAATTCTCCTGCGCCCACCCGTAATCCCCTCATCACCGCGGCATCAGCGCGAACACACCCCAGCCCAGGTATTCACGCGTGTAAGCTGCGTAGCGCTCAGGTTCCGAGGTTAGTTTGGCTCGAACATCTTTCGCTAACTCGTCGTGGGGATTGGCTTCAAGCCATCGGCGCATGGTGAGCCATTTGGCCGCCTCGTATCTGTCCCAGCTGTCTTGGTCGGCCAGAACCATTTCAACGACGTCGTAGCCAAGGTGGCCGAAAGACGCGAGAAGTTCTGGAAGTATGAGAAAGTCGGAGATCGAGTTGGCATGGCATTCCTTGGCAATATTTTCCGTCGGCGGTAACTGCCGCCAGTAGGGCTCGCCGATGAGAATGATCCCTCCACTGCGGAGGCTCTGCGCCAGAAGCTCGATGGTGCCGGCGACTCCCCCAGCGATCCACGTGGCACCGAGACAGGCTGCCACACCAGCCTTTTCGTCAGAGACGTAGCCAGCGGCATCTCCATGAATGAACATGACTTGATCGGCGACACCGAGTTCTTCAGCGCGGAGTTTCGCTTGCTCGGTGAACAGCTGGCTCATGTCGACGCCCGTGCCGACGACTCCGTGATCGCGTGCCCATGTGCATAGCATCTCACCCGAACCGCTGCCGAGGTCGAGAACTCGGGTCCCCGTTTCCAAACACAGCGCCGCGCCAAGGGTGGCGAGCTTTTCGGGTGTGAACGGATTATGGATGCGGTGAGCACTTTCGGTGACGTTGAAGATCCGTGGAATATCCAATGCAGAAAATCTCCTAACGGGCGTGAATAGATTCGTTTTGCCCGCAGATGCACTGCCTATCATCAAGGGACAAGTTGCCCATGTGTGTTGTCCAAGTCCTCATAATACCACGAAAAAAGCCGCCCCTTGCGAGGCGACCCTTTTAAATAATCCCGGCGACTTCCTACTCTCCCAGGGGTTCTCACCCCAAGTACCATCGGCCTCGGCGGGCTTAACTTCTCTGTTCGGAATGGGAAGAGGTGTTTCCCCGCCAGCATAATCACCGGAAACTTTATGAACGCACATTTTTTCCGTGCGTTATTTGGGCGCCGTATTCACGGTACCCTGAAAACTGCATAGTGGCTATCGGTGTTCCCTACTTTGTTCATGGACACGAGTTATCATGTCAATGAATTTTAATATCAAGCCCTCGGACAATTAGTACTGGTCTGCTGAACACATTGCTGTGCTTACACATCCAGCCTATCAACCTTGTAGTCTACAAGGGTCCTTACCTGGTTAACCCAGTGGGAGAACTCATCTCAGGGTGGGCTTCCCGCTTAGATGCTTTCAGCGGTTATCCCATCCGCACGTAGCTAAACAGCGGTGCCGTTGGCACGACAACTGATACACCAGAGGTGCGTTCGCTCCGGTCCTCTCGTACTAGGAGCCACTCCCTTCAATTCTCCTGCGCCCACGATGGATAGGGGCCGAACTGTCTCACGACGTTCTGAACCCAGCTCGCGTACCGCTTTAATGGGCGAACAGCCCAACCCTTGGGACCTGCTTCAGCCCCAGGATGCGACGAGCCGACATCGAGGTGCCAAACCCTTCCGTCGATGTGGACTCTTGGGAAGGATAAGCCTGTTATCCCCGGAGTACCTTTTATCCGTTGAGCGACGGCAATTCCACTCTCAACCGCCGGATCATTAAGCCCTGCTTTCGCACCTGCTCGACTTGTAGGTCTCGCAGTCAAGCTCCCTTCTGCCTTTACACTCTACGCACGATTTCCGACCGTGCTGAGGGAACCTTTGGGCACCTCCGTTACTTTTTGGGAGGCGACCGCCCCAGTCAAACTGCCCACCTGACACTGTTCGGTAGCCGGATAACGGCCTACCGTTAGAAGCCCAGAACACCAGGGGTGGTATCCCAAGGTTGGCTCCACCGGAACTAGCGTCCCGGCTTCAAAGCCTCCCACCTATCCTGGACAAGATGCACCAAACTCCAATATCAAGCTGCAGTAAAGGTTCACGGGGTCTTTCCGTCCTATCGCGGGTAATCGGCATCTTCACCGATACTACAATTTCACCGAGTCTATCGTTGAGACAGTGCCCAAGTCGTTACGCCATTCGTGCAGGTCGGAACTTACCCGACAAGGAATTTCGCTCTCTCTGTTACTTGAAGACCAGCGGTCCTGCTGCTGGCGGGCCGGTCATTTCTGCCGGCCTCCCTATGTCGCCATAGGGTACGGACTATATCTTCATCCACGCCGAAGCCTGGAAGTCTGGCGTATAGTCTCTGAGGATTGCAACAACCTGGATGGTTTGCCTCGGTTCATTGTCTCCACGATCGATGCGATCTCTTTCGATTTCGCATAGATCCTTTCTACGTCGAACACAAAACCGGAAATATTCTTCCGGTACTTATTATGGCGACGGTTCACGAAGATATTGCCGCAGGAGAAGAACTCCTGAAGCTCTTCGAGAACATGGAGACTATTAATGAACCCGACAACCCAACCTCTGGCTGTTGCTCTTTCCTGCTGATTGTCTGCACCCGTCATATTGTCACTATTGTAAACGAGGCATCGGACGGATCCGATCCAGGTAAACAATGAGTAATGCGGGATACTCAGAGTTTCCAGCATATGGCCAGATTTTACTAAGGCGACGTTATTCACCTTAGGACCGTTATAGTTACGGCCGCCGTTTACCGGGGCTTAGTTTCAAAGCTTCGCCCGAAGGCTAACCTCTCCACGTAACCTTCCGGCACCGGGCAGGCGTCAACCCCTATACGTCGTCTTGCGACTTAGCAGAGGCCTGTGTTTTTGGTAAACAGTCGCTTGGGCCTAGTCACTGCGGCCTCCTCACGCTCAGGAGAGCAAGTCTCCATCACGCTATCGAGGCGCCCCTTCTCCCGAAGTTACGGGGCTATTTTGCCGAGTTCCTTAACGATAGTTCTCTCGATCACCTTG
Organism: Actinomycetota bacterium; assembly: GCA_016235065.1. GTDB lineage: Bacteria > Actinomycetota > Thermoleophilia > BMS3ABIN01 > BMS3ABIN01 > JACRMB01. The sequence goes on from JACRMB010000005.1 coordinate 414,603, forward strand.
GTATTCTCTACCTGCCCACCTGTGTCGGTTTGAGGTACGGGCACCGTAGTTGCTCCCTAGAGGCTTTTCTTGGCGGCATGGATTCAGCGACTCGCCTACTGTAATTTTCGGCTGACATCGCGTCTCAGGCTTGATGGCTCCCGGATTTACCTAAGAGCCGCCCTACTCGCTTGTCCCTGGTCGACCATCGCCAGGGTTCGCTTATCCGACCGCGTCCCCCCATCGGTCAAACGCACTATGGTGGTACGGGAATATCAACCCGTTGTCCATCGCCTACGCCTTTCGGCCTCGGCTTAGGTCCCGACTTACCCTGAGCTGATTAGCATTGCCCAGGAAACCTGGGGCATTCGGTGGGGAAGTTTCTCGCTTCCCTCTCGTTACTCATTCCAGCATTCTCTCTTCCGTGGCGTCCACGGCTGGCTTGTCGCCGCCGCTTCAATCGCCAAGGAATGCTCTCCTACCATGCACAGTAAACTGCGCATCCATAGCTTCGGCAACTGACTTGAGCCCCGTTGAATTATCGGCGCACGAACACTTGACCAGTGAGCTGTTACGCACTCTTTAAAGGAATGGCTGCTTCTAAGCCAACCTCCTGGTTGTCTCGACACTCGAACATCCTTTTCCACTTAGCCAGTATTTAGGGGCCTTAGCTGATGGTCTGGGCTCTTACCCTCTCGACTACGAAGCTTATCCCCCGCAGTCTGACTCCCATGCTATGGAGTAATGGTCTTCGGAGTTTGTCTGGATTCGGTAACCTGGTGGGGCCCCTAGTCCAAACAGTGCTCTACAGCCATTACTAAACACATGAGGCCATACCTAAATATGTTTCGGAGAGAACCAGATATCCCCGGGCTTGATTAGCCTTTCACTCCGATCCACAGGTCATCCCCTCGGCTTTCACCCCGAGTGGGTTCGGGCCTCCACGAGGTCTTACCCTCGCTTCACCCTGCCCATGGATAGATCGCCCGGCTTCGGGTCTACCGCGCCTGACTTATTCGCCCTATTAAGACTCGCTTTCGCTACGGCTCCGCTTACGCTTAACCTTGCCAGACACGAGTAACTCGCTGGATCGTTATGCAAAAAGCACGCTATCACACGGGCAAGCCCGTGCTCTAACCGCTTGTAGGCGCAAGGTTTCAGGTACTATTTCACTCCCCTTCCGGGGTACTTTTCACCTTTCCCTCACGGTACTAGTTCACTATCGGTCGCTGGGTAGTATTTAGCCTTGCGGGGTGGTCCCCGCGGATTCCGACGAAATTTCACGTGTATCGCCGTACTCAGGTGGCTGTCAAGGGAGAACAATAGCTTTAACATACGGGGCTTTTACCCTCTGTGGCGGCCTTTTCCACGGCCTTCCGCTAACTATTGTTTTTGTAACTCCCCGGCACCATTGCAGTGATACCAAGACAACTCCTACAACCCCGATCATGCTTAACCTGCAAGCAGTAACACATGACCGGTTTAGGCTATTCCCGTTTCGCTCGCCGCTACTCAGGGAATCGAGGTTTCTTTCCTTTCCTCAGGGTACTGAGATGTTTCACTTCCCCTGCTTACCTTCCTTACCCTATTTTATTCAGGTAAGGATACGTGCGCATTACCACACGTGGGTTCCCCCATTCGGAAATCCCCGGGTCAAAGGTTGTTCGGCACCTAACCGGGGCTTATCGCAGCCTGCCGCGTCCTTCATCGGCTCCCAGCGCCAAGGCATCCGCCTTGCGCCCTTAGTAACTTGATAATAAAGGTCAATGAATCGATCGCTCGAATCATCGACCGGTAAAGAACACCAATACCACTATGCAGTTTTCAAGGTACACGCCGGAATTCCGGCCCTATGACTGATATGCGGCCTGACGGCCGCGTACCAGCCAAACTTATATTATGTCCCGGGGACATAATCATTTGTGTCCCCGGACCATTATCCTAGGGACTTCTATCCATCCTGTCCCCGGATAAAACTCAAAAAAGAATTACTGCTTCAGCGCTCTTCCTGGAACTTCATCACCGCGCCTGCTACCAGTGCTACCGCAGCCACGATGGCGATGTATGCGCCGTACGACCTGCCGTAACCAGCACCGTCCAGGCTTAGCCCGCCGTAACTCGGCATCGTCAGGAACTTCCAGATGACCAGAAGCCCGGCGATTGCAGCTGCGCCAAGGACTACTGTCGCTTCCGGCACACCCTGGTCGCCGATATCAAAAATATTGAGCATCCTCAGAAGGATCGCTCCGACAGCCACTACACAGGCCGCAAGTATCAGAAAAGCGATGCCACCGTATCCAGACATCAGGCTGACATTCGCGGAATAAGACCCGATGATGGTCGCGCCTGAACTCCAGGCATACCACGGCAAGAACAATGAGATCAGTAGCGCTATCGCCCCGCCACCTACAATCTTCTCACCTAACGTAAGCTCTGAAAAATCCATATCAATCCTTTCCCGTGCCCATAATAAAAGAGACAGAAACAACAGAAGCAACCCGATTCATACAGGCTTTATCCCATTCGCCTCCTTTTCCCACAGGACAGATGCGGCCGGATCGAACCTACGGCGCACGCGGGACGCGCGGTCTTTCAAAACTAAACAGCATGAGTGCGCCTTCAGCCGGAGCCGACAGTTATGATTTCGTTCAGGGAGCTCAAAATCCCTGCATTTGATCGTAATTGCCAGACTGAGGCGCCAACCAGTGTTGACGTTATTCTAAGGATTCTCCCTAGAAAGGAGGTGATCCAGCCGCAGCTTCCGCTACGGCTACCTTGTTACGACTTCACCCCAATCATCAACCCCACCTTCGGCCGCTGCCTCCCTTGCGGGTTAGCTCACGGACTTCGGGTGTTGCCAACTTTCGTGGTGTGACTGGCGGTGTGTACAAAGCCCGGTAACGTATTCACCGCAGCATTGCTGATCTGCGATTACTAGCAATTCCGCGGGTTCGCAGCCCTTTGTACCGGCCATTGTAGCACGTGTGCAGCCCAGGGCATAAGGGGCATGATGACTTGACGTCATCCCCACCTTCCTCCGGTTTGTCACCGGCAGTATCCTATGAGTTCCCGGCCGAACCGCTGGCAACATAGGACAGGGGTTGCGCTCGTTGCGGGACTTAACCCAACATCTCACGACACGAGCTGACGACAGCCATGCACCACCTGTGTATGCTCCCGAAGGTCCCTCACCTTTCGGATCGGTAACACATACATGTCAAGCCCTGGTAAGGTTCTTCGCGTTGCGTCGAATTAAGCCACATGCTCCACTGCTTGTGCGGGCCCCCGTCAATTCCTTTGAGTTTTAG
>JACRMB010000006.1 GCA_016235065.1 Actinomycetota bacterium
CCCCCGTCAATTCCTTTGAGTTTTAACCTTGCGGCCGTACTCCCCAGGCGGGGCACTTAATGCGTTTGCGACGGCGCGGATTCCGTTGGTTGGAACCCACACCTAGTGCCCAACGTTTACGGCGTGGACTACCAGGGTATCTAATCCTGTTTGCTCCCCACGCTTTCGCGTCTCAGCGTCAGTACTGTCCTAGAAGACCGCCTTCGCCACCGGTGTTCCTCCTGATATCTGCGCATTTCACCGCTACACCAGGAATTCCATCTTCCTCATCCAGACTCTAGCCTGACAGTTTCCAATGCAGGCTTGCGGTTAAGCCGCAAGATTTCACATCAGACTTGACAGGCCGCCTACACGCTCTTTACGCCCAATAAATCCGGACAACGCTTGCCCCCTACGTATTACCGCGGCTGCTGGCACGTAGTTAGCCGGGGCTTCCTTTGGAGGTACCGTCACCCCTTACGCTATTAACGCAGGTGGCTTCGTCCCTCCCGACAGAGGTTTACAACCCTAAGGCCTTCTTCCCCCACGCGGCGTTGCTGCGTCAGGCTTTCGCCCATTGCGCAAGATTCCCCACTGCTGCCTCCCGTAGGAGTCTGGACCGTGTCTCAGTTCCAGTGTGGCCGATCACCCTCTCAGGCCGGCTACCCATCGTTGCCTTGGTAGGCCGTTACCCTACCAACAAGCTAATGGGCCGCGGGTCCATCCTGAAGCAGAAGCCGAAGCTACCATTTTCTACGGAACCATGCGATTCCGCAGGATATCCGGTATTAGCCATCCTTTCGAATGGTTGTCCCGGTCTTCAGGGCAGGTTACCCACGTGTTACTCACCCGTTCGCCGCTTTACTAACACCCGAAGGTGCTTTCTCGCTCGACTTGCATGTGTTAAGCACGCCGCCAGCGTTCGTCCTGAGCCAGGATCAAACTCTCCATGAAAGAGTTGCTTCACAGATCTCCGCCGGCGCGAACGCCAGCATCACAGATCCGGGAATGTCAATCGATTTGAGCTTGATCTATAAATGGAATCCGCACGGAGTCCATTTAAGAAATTGACTGGTTGTTACAGGTTATTAACCGGTCCTGACGCTTGACTGTCAGAACCGATTCGCTGTCTCATGCTGTTTAGTTTTCAAAGACCGGTTGCGCCCCCTAAGGTGTGCGCAGTGGGTAGACTAGCAAGGTGTTTCTGCCCAGTCAACCCGGCTTTAAACCTGCCAGACAAACCGGCGGATGCCGCTGCCGGAGCGCCTTTCGTGGCAACAAAAAAGCCACCGGAAACACACGGTGGCACGCCGCAGCACTCTATTCCAGAGTGGCCGCTCTAGCGTGTCCTCCCGTATTTAGAAGAAGTTGATTCGTGTAACAAGTGCTTCCTTCTCCCTTTCCGAATTAGTAGTATAGTCCCCCCCAGGGGCAGAGTCAAGGCAATTTCAGAGGCAATTTTATGCCGGTTTTTTGGCTTGTTTATGCGGGTTTTAGAGCTCCGGATCCCCACGTTTTCCATGCTCTCATTATTATTAGTGTATAAGAGTATAATAGAGAAGAATGTAATCGAGGCACTTCCCTTGCCTTTTACCAGACCCCCGCGCACATACAGGAAATAGAACCAGCCATGGACTTCATCTATCAGGTCATAGATGCAAATATGACCCTTGTCTACTTTATCTACGGCCTGGTCTATTTCGTTTTCGGGCTGGCGATCGTTCTTCAGCAAAGGTCCCTGAGCAACTTTCGCCTGGCGCGGCATCTGTGGCTTCTCGCAGCGTTCGGCATCATCCACGGGATCATGGAGTGGGGAAACGTCTTCATCCCGATCCAGGCTACGTACCTTTCAGAGGCGTGGATAGACGCCCTGTACGTTACACAGGACATCGCCAGGGCGGTCTCATTTGCCTTCCTGCTTCAGTTCGCCGTGACCATGCTGGTCCCGAGGATCTCATGGATCGGCCACAAGAATCTTGTAATTCGCATTTACGCTCCCCTCTGGAGCATCTTCGTATCCGTCATAGGCATCGTATTCATAGAAGGCAACGCGGGAGAGCACTGGATCCGCTATCTGCTGGCTTTTCCGGCTGCTGCACTCACCGCGGTCGCCTTCTTCATGGAACGGAAGGCCATCGTGGGGCTTCCGCAATCGGCAGCCAAAACCAACCTGGTCATGACCTCTATCGCATTTTTGGCATACGCAGTGGTCGGCGGCCTGGTCGTCCCTGAAAACACCCTGCCCTGGCCGCTGGAATGGCTGCATTATGAGAATGTCTTTTCCACCACCGGTTTTCCGATCCAGCTCTACCGGGCGGCAGTCGGACTGGCAATGGCTTTCTTCATCATCAGAAGCCTCTCGATATTCGACATCGAATTAAGAAACCGCGTCGAACTGACTGAAAGGAACCAGGTCCTGCTCGAGGACCGTCATCGCATCGCCCGGGATCTTCACGATGGTGTAGTCCAGTCGATCTATGCCGCAGGGCTGCAGCTTGAGGTTGCGACTGACTCGCTCCCTCCCGGCGCGAGCGAGGCAAAACCGATAATCGACCGGGTCAAAGTCCAGCTCAACGAAGTGATCGCTGACATCCGCAGATACATATTCGAACTTGGCTCCACGCAGGACGAAAAGAGCGCCCTCATAGTAGCGCTGAAGCGGATGCTTGATGAATTCTCATCGATCTGTCCCACGGAAACCAGCCTTGAGATCAACGGCGAAATAGTCGTGCTCTCCCAGCAGCACAAACAGAACATCATTCTGATAACCAGGGAATGCCTGGCAAATGTAGCAAAACATTCGCTGGCATCGCGGGTCGGACTCCGGCTTGATTATAAGGCCGACGGCCTGAAGTATGTCTTTATGGACAACGGTGTCGGCATCGAATCTGACGACGTCCCGGAAAAAGCAAATCGAACTCATGGCAGAGGTCTCGAGAACATGGCCTCCAGAGCTGGTTCAATGGGTTCCACCCTGACTATTTCCAGCGGCGCTGGGGGCGAAGGGACCGTGGTGACGATGTGGGTTCCCTACGAGGATGAGGAAATATCGATCGCCACCATCAGCCGCGAGGTGTCACGATCATGAAGATATTGATAGTAGACGACCACGAGGTGGTGCGTACGGGGTTACGCACACTGCTGGAAAGACAGGAAGACCTGGAGATCGTCGGCGAAGCGGCCACGGCCGCCGAGGCCGTCGACATGGCGCTGTCCATCGAGCCGGACGTGGTGTTGATGGACGTACGACTCCCGGATGAAAGTGGCATAGAGGCCTGTAGAAAGATCCGTTCAGGGAACCCCGGTATCCGCGTGCTGATGCTTACCTCGTATTCCAGCGACGAAGCGATCTTTTCCGCGATCATGGCAGGCGCCTCTGGTTATCTTCTCAAGCAGATCGATGCGGAACAGCTCAAACAGGCGATCGTAGCCACAGGCAAAGGTGAGTCGATCCTGGATTCGGCTACCAGCAAATCGATAATCGAGCGGGTGAGGTCCATTTCCCGAGGTGATGATTCTCGAGGCATCGATACCCTCACGGAAAAGGAAAAAATGGTGTTGGCGCTGATTGCGGAAGGGCTGACCAACCAGGAAATCGCTGACAGCATCTACCTCAGCGAGAATACGGTCAGGAATTATGTCAGTTCGCTTCTGGGCAAGCTGGGCTTTACCCATCGTACTCAGGCGGCGGTTTATTACCTCAAGCGGAACGAGCTCGACGAAGACTGAAAGCTGGCAACATCCTTTCTGTCGCACCACTCGACCTGGAATGAGAATTCCAGGTTTTTTTTAATTCGAACACGCCGGCATTTCCGGGACAAATGTCATAAAAAAGTTGTGACATCGAACTCTGGTCGCACTCCCCTCGCAGCATCATAATTCTTAATACAACCGTTTTTTTGCGGCTCCAGAACGCCGCCGGGCGGATGTGATTCACCGGCTGGGATTCATCACATCACTTTAATTCCATGGAGGTGATCAAAGCAGATACGACAAGGATCGCCAGCCGTCGTATATTAACTGTCAATCAGGAGGAGTTTAAATGTTAAAGGCCACAAGGATCATTCCCGTTACCACGGGGATAATCGTCACACTTATCATAATAGTGTCGCTCATAACCATGGCTGGCTCACCGGCTGGCGCGGTTATAGTCGAAGACACGCTTGTTTCAACTCCGGTAGATTCGACTCCGGTCCTCGATGGCATCGCCGACGACGCCGCCTGGGCTGCCGCGCCGGCAACCGTCGCTACAATCAGCGGTGGCTGGTACGGTACTGGCGACGTAACCATGAAATCGGTTTACAAGGACGGCATGGTTTATTTCCTTTACCAGTACAGCGATCCCGACCTTTCCACTCGCCGCGGCCCGTATCAGAAGCAGGACGACGGGACCTGGAAGAAGATCAAGTACACGGCATATCCAACACCTTCTACTTCCATGAGTGATGAGACTGTTCAGGGTCTGTGGAATACCAAAGACCCGAACGCCGCCTATGAAGACAAGTTCGCAGTGCTGTGGAACATCAACACGCCTGGCTTTGAGACGCAGGGCTGTGGAGTCACCTGTCACTGGAACGACGACCGCAACCACGGCAAGTTCGGCCGCAAGTACACCCCGAACGCCGGCGAGCTGGTTGATATGTGGCACTTCAAGAGCGTCCGCACCGGAGCCGTGTTCTCCGGCGATCTGAGCATGGGCGTCAGCAATATCGGCCAGACGGATGACCAGTATATCGACAGCACCAACTACTGTCCGGCAGGCGCGTCATGCGCCCAGTATGGCGGAACCCTAGTTGGCGGCAACAAGGACTGGGGCCGCAGGGGCGACCCGAGGATCAACAGCGCCGACCTCTATGACGACAACTGCTCGAAGATCGCGGATGCCACATGGGGCGGCACCAAGTGCGCTGCTTCAACGGTCGTGCCGGCCAACGGCGATGGCTGGTCGAAGATGAACCCGCTGCCGAACCAGACCACGGCCAGTTACCCGTTCGTCTACCGGAATACAGAGACCGCGTTCGACAACGCTGCCTTCGCAGCCTATGACGAAATGCCGGCCATCAAGGTCAGGCCGACCACCGGTGACCGCGCCAACCTGCCGACAGGCGCTCGCTATGCCGACGGCACCTGGACTCTGGAAGTCGCGCGCCCGCTGGTCACCATGGGCAACGACGGCGTAACCCCCAGCACCAAGGACGTCCAGTTCGCTAACCTCGACGCCCAGTATTCCTTCGGCGTAGCCGTCTTCGATAACGCCCAGGTGGAGCACTCCACCTCGGCCAAGTTCAGCCTGTCATTCGCCGACTGCACGGCGCCGGCACTGAGCCTTTCGAAGACCAACGTCTATTGGGCCAGCTATGCCGACTACACCGCCATGACACTCTCTGTCGATTACAGTGTCGGCAACAGCGGTTCAAACGGCGCTTATGCCGCTTCGATCGTCGGAGCGCTGAACACCAGCGGCGTGACTACTATCAACGCACCTGTTGCGCTAGGTGATATTGCCAGCGGTGGCAGCGCGGCAGCAACCGTCAGGTACAACGTACCAGTGGGAGCAGTCTCGTTCATGTCCACGGTGTACGCGACTGCAGACGATGCCTGTGGCAATACCAACAACTATCCTGGCCCGATGCCGGGCGCATAGGCCGAGAGGAGAACAGTATGACCAAAGATACCTATACCAAGCCTGAGATTGTCCGGCTTGATAATGTTAAGGATATTACCTTCGAGTGCCCGCAGTGGCAGTGCAGTGTATCTGTACCGCCGGCGCCGAGCGCTTAATATCGCGCTAGATATCAGCTGATCCGCGGAGGGCCGCCGAAGGCGGCCCTCCCAATTTTATAAAGAGCAGGAAACCACCCAGATGCCGGCCGGCATGCTATTCCCCTAGGTCGCCGTTTACCCGTCTACTTCTGCGATCAGATCTCTCGCCTTCTCCAGGTCCTCGGCGCGGACCATCAGGCGTACGCCCTGCGTCAGCTGGAACTGGGGCTCCATGCCGCCAGCGTCGTCCTTCATGATCATCGCCTCGATGCCCTCGCTCTCGAGCAAGGTCCTGGCGAAGATGGCGTCCATCTCAGAGGGGTAGCGCATGAGTATGACGATCTCGTCAGACACTGATCGTCCCGGTCAGATAAGTGGCCGCCAGGCCGCCGATCGAGACCCGTTCGCCGTTGTCGGCGCAGAACAGCTCTCCCCCGCGTTTCGACAGCTGCCTCGCATGCATCGCAGTTTTTGACAGTCGCGCCGACCAGTAGGGGATCAGCGAACAGTGGGCTGAGCCGGTCACCGGGTCCTCGTCGATGCCGGCGCCGGGCGCGAAAAAACGGGAAACGAAATCACAATCGCGGCCAGGCGCGGTGACGCAGACTGCGAAGGCGTCGAGAGCGGCGATGCCGGCCATATCAGGCGCCAGGTCGCGGACCTGAGCTTCCTCCTCGAAGACGACCAGAAGGTCGCGCGCGCTCAGGGTCTCCAGGAATTGTGCACCGAGGATCTCAGCCAGATGCAGCGGCGCGCCGCAGGGCTCGGGAGGACGGGATGGAAAATCCATCACCAGCAACTCGTCACGGCGCTCTACTGACAGCGGGCCGCCGGCGGTCTGGAAATCGACGACCCGGGCCTGGCGGTTTATATATTCGAAGATGGCGTGGGCGCTTGCGAGGGTGGCGTGGCCGCAGAGATCTATCTCCATCGTGGGAGAGAACCAGCGCAACTCGTAGAAACCGTCCGCCGGAACAACGAAAGCGGTCTCCGGCAGGTTATTCTCCGCCGCGATCGACTGGAGGATATTGTCTTCAGGCCATTCCTCGAGGAAGCAGACACCCGCCGGATTCCCGGAAAAGGACCCGCTGATGAAGGCGTCTATGTGGTAGTAGAGGATGTCCATTTCACGCCTCGCGGATCACCCCGTGGAACTTCGTCGACTTCCCCACCTTGATCGTGGCGCCGACGAGCCCCTGATAGCCGATCTTCTCGGAAAGCACCTGGCGGTCGGCCACGGAGACGCCACCCTGACGGATGCGGCGGCGGGCCTCGCTGCGGGTCAGGCCGAACCAGCGTTCCAGCAGCTTGGGCAGGTAGACGAAACCCTGCTCGTTGTCGTCGCCTTCGAGCATGCATTCGACCAGCGCCGCGTCGACAGTCAGCTTCTTGTCACGGAACAGCTCGTTGAAATGCTGTTCGGCGGCGGCGGCAGCGTCATCGCCGTGGAAGCGGGTTACAAGCTCGCGACCCAGCGCCGCTTTCTGGTCGCGAGGGTGCAGGTCGCCCTCGGCCAGCCCGATGCGGATCGCCTCGATCTCCTCGGTGGAGCGGGAGGTCAGCAGCTTGTAATAAGTGAGCATGGCTGTGTCGGGAATACTCATCACCTTGCCGAAGATCTCGTCGGCCGGCTCGGTGACGCCGATGTAGTTGCCCACGGACTTGCTCATCCGGTCGACGCCATCTGTGCCGGGCAGGATCTCGTTGGTGAGCACTACCTGTTGCGGCACGCCGTAATACTCCTGGACCACCCGGCCCATGAGCATGTTGAATTTCTGGTCGGTGCCGCCCAGCTCGATGTCCGCCTCGATGGCCACAGAATCATAGCCCTGCAGCAGCGGATAGAGCGTCTCCAGCATGGAGATAGACTTATTCTCGTTGAAGCGGTTGGCGAAGTCGTCGCGCTCCAGGATGCGGGCTACTGTCGAGGCCGACATCAGCTTGAAGATATCTTCGAGGCGCATAGGCGAGAGCCACTCGCTGTTACGGCGCACTTCCAGCTTCTCCGGATCCTGATCGAGAACCTTGTAGGCCTGTTCCTGGTAGGTCATGGCGTTGGCCTCGATGGCCTCGGCGGAGAGCTGTGGCCGGGTTTTGGAGACGCCGCTGGGGTCGCCGATGCGGGCGGTGTAGTCGCCGATGATTAGCACGGCGCGATGGCCTGCGTCCTGGAACTGGCGCAGCTTGGTGAGCACTACCGTGTGGCCGAGATGGATGTCCGGCGCCGTGGGGTCGACGCCAAGCTTGACTCGCAGCTGGCGGCCTTCGGCGGCGGCGGCTTCGAGCTTCTTTTCGAGGCCGCCTTCAGGCAGGGCCTCGACGCATCCCTTGGTCAGTGTGGAAATAGTCTTTGGGTCAATGGCCATAACGATGCAAATGATATCAGAAACCGCGATGTTTCAGCGGCAGAGGCCGGACCTGGCGGCCCGTTCTGTCGCGGCGGGCGCTTCTAGCCGCCCGGCGACTTCCCTTCGCGGCGCTTCTAGCCGCCCGGCAGCTTCCCCTGAACCAGCATCTTCACGGTTTTCTTGACCCTCTTCTTGCGGGTCTCATCGGTCTTGGCGCTGTGGATCCAGTACAGGTACTGCTTCTGGTGGGACGGACCCAGGTGCTCATATTTGCCGGCGGCCTCGGCATTGGCTGCCAGGGCCGTCTCGAGTTCCAGCGGCATCTCCAGATTGTCCACCGGGGTGAGATCGTCCCAGTGGCCGCCCTTCTGGGCTACCAGCACCGCCGCCATCCCATACTCAGTCATACGGCCCTGCTCGACCATCTTTACGACCCGCTCCTTGTTGGTCTCCGACCAGACGCTGCTCTTCTTCCTGGGGGTGTATCTCTGCATGTAGCGTTCGTCGTCGATCGTCTTCACCTGGCTGTCGATCCAGCCGAAACAGATAGCTTCCTCCACCGCTTCCTCATACTGCACTGAAGCCTTGCCGGTATCTTTCTTGTAATAGGCCAGCCAGATGCCGTCCGACTTGTCGTGGTTCGCCTCGAGCCAGACGCGCCAGGCATCGCGGTCGGGGAACATCATTGGTTCGGGAGTGGCGTTTTTATCCTGATTCATGTTGTTCCGTTCCATTCAGTTTTTTGCGCTCCATGGAATGCTTACCCTATATCTCCAGAAGGAAAAACAACAGGCGCGTTCTGATGGTTTAGGGTAATGTGTCCCCTTAATTGGCAATTAAGTAATGTGTCCCCCCGGGTTTAGCCCAGGTTCCCCCCGGATTTAGCTGCGGCTGCTATAATTAGAAGCTGTTATTTGCAGCAACTTTGCCTGCTGGAAGGTTTGCGGGCGCTGAAGGTCGAAGGCATCTCCTCAGTATGACTTACAACAGCCGCCAAAGAAGAGCCCGGCGCGGGACTTTCCCCCGGGCGAGAGCAGTCGCAGCCCTGGCGCTGCTTCTCCTGCTGGCGGCATCCCCTGCCATATCCGGCGCCTGGAACTCGGTGAGCGAAGGCCTTCCCTCCCTGGACAAGGAAGAAGCTTACCGTGCCACCGACGACACCGTCATCTACGATTCCAGCCCCACGCCCAACATCATCGCCGTGCTGCACACCGGCGAGAACCGGATGCTGCTCAAGCCTGAGGAGATCCCAGAGCAGATGAAGCAGGCGCTTGTGGTCATCGAGGACGACCGCTTCTACGAGCATTCGGGGGTCGATCCGATCGGCATGGCCCGCGCTGTCATGGCTAACTTCACCGAGGCCAAACTGGTCGAGGGCGGCAGCACCATAACCCAGCAGTACATCAAGAACACCTACGTCTCCAACGAGCCGACCATGAACCGCAAGCTCAAGGAGGCGATCTACGCCTACGAGCTGGAACAGCGCTGGACCAAGGACCAGATCATCAGCGAATACCTCAACACGATCTACTTTGGCAATGGCGCCTACGGGCTGCAAGTGGCGTCAATGACATATTTCAACAAGGTGGTGTCGCAGCTGACCCTGCCCGAATTCGCGCTGCTGGCGGCGATACCCAAGTCACCCGTGGAGTTCTCGCCGTTCACCGAGCCGGAAGCGGCGACGGAGCGGCGCAACCTGGTGCTGGCCAAGATGCTGCGCCACGGGATGATCAGCCAGGAGGAATACGATTCGGCATCACAGGCGGCGCTGCCCGCACAGCCCTATCCGGTAGGCCCGGAGAGCAACGTCGCCCCCTATTTCGTGGAGTATATAAAGGAACAGCTGATCGCCCGTTACGGCACCAGACAGACTTTCGAGGGCGGACTGCGGGTCTTCACGACCCTGGACCTGGGGAAGCAGGCGGCGGCGGAAGGCGCGATCGCCTCGGTGCTCACCGAACCCGGTGACCCCAGCGCGGCGCTGGTCTCGCTGGAGCCGTCCAGCGGCTACGTGCGCGCCATGGTCGGCGGCACCAACTTCACCGCGCAGAAGTTCAACGTGGCTACCCAGGGCCATCGCCAGCCGGGTTCGGCCTTCAAGCCGTTCGTGCTGGCGAGCGCCATGAACAAGGGGATATCCCCCGGGACGACCTTCGTCTCCGAACCCAAGCACATCAGCCTGGGCGGTGGCGGCGCCTTCTGGGATGTCAGCAATTTCGATTCGTTATATCTCGGGAAGATCAGCCTGGAGAAGGCCACCGTCTATTCGGATAACGCCGTCTACGCCGACCTGATGATGCGGGTGGGGCCGGGCTCGGTCGCCGACATGGCTCACGCGGCGGGGATCAAGACCAACTTCAGCTCCCAGCCGGCCATCGCCCTGGGCGGGCTCGACAATGGCGTCACGCCGCTGGAGCTGGCCTCGGCCTACGGCACTTTCGCCAACGGCGGGGTCAAGGTCACCGGCAGCATCGACTTCACCGGCAAGGGAGCAGACCCGATCTCGATACTCAAAGTGACCGATTCGCATAACCAGGTCCTCGAAGAGAACAAGATCACGCCGGCGCTGGCGGTCGATCCGGTCATCGCCTATCACGTCAACAACACCCTCAAGAAGGTCGCCACGACGGGAACCAACCAGTGGAGCAACCTGGGCAGGCCCTGCGCCGGCAAGAGCGGCACTACCGAGGACCATGTTGACGCCTGGTTCTCGGGCTACACGCCGGACCTGGTGACGACGGTATGGGTGGGTTATCCGGGGCAGCGGACTTCGATGGTGGATATCCGCGGGGTGCGGGTCACCGGCGGCTCCTGGCCTTCCCAGATCTGGAACATATATATGACTCAGGCGCTGGCCGCGACCGAACCGCACGATTTCGTGAAGCCGCCGAACTCGGACCTGCAGATGGTCCAGATATGCTCGGATTCAGGCCAGCTCGCCAACAGCTGGTGCCCGAAGAAGGAATCGCGCAGCTTCTTCCCGGGACACCTGCCCACTGAGAAATGCACGCTGCACAAGGCTCAGGACCTGACCATGCCGAACATCACCGGGATGAAATTCGCGGACGCATACAAGACGGTCAGGGGCATGGGGCTGGAAGTGGATATCGCCTTCAAGTCAGACCTGACCAAACCGGCGGACACAGTAGTCGACCAGGTGCCGAAGGCGGGCGTTAAGGTGCGCCAGGGTTATAACCGGGTGACGATCATCGTCGCCGGGAAGCCTGGCTCGGTGCAGGCGCCGGCTGAGGATAGCCCGGCTACTGAATGGGATTAGAAAAAGATTATAGGGCGCAGCCTGCTGGGCTAGCTACTTCTTCTTTTTGACCCGGCTATAGCGATATAGGCCGGAGCAGGGGATGATCTCCACGCCCTTCTTCTCGAGTTCGTCGAGGAAGAGATTGAGGCCGATGGAATCGCTTGAATCGTGACCGGCGATGACCACGTTGACCTTGTACTTCTCGGCCTCTTCGCGGTTCTTCTCGCTGATATGCATGCCGATGAGGGTTCCGACTCCGGCCGCTGCGAGCTTCTCCAGTGATTCAGAGGGACCGCCGGTGCCTCCGGTCATATCCACCAGGATCTTGCCGGCGCGGCGCTTCTCGCTGCCGACTACGATGGTGGGGCCGGCGTTGTCGCGCTGGGCCATCTTGTATTCGGGATATTTGAGCAGTTCTTCCTTCACTTCCTTGAGCGTCAGCTTCTCACCCTTCTTGTCGAAATGCTTCTGAAGGTTCTGGGTGACCAGGTTGTCGCAGGGAGTGTGTACGCACATCAGGGGAATATCGAGCAGCTGGGCGGTCTGGACCGGGCGCTGGTGGTTGAGCGGCAGCATCCCGCGCATGACCTCGCTGATGCGGCCTTCGAGGACGGCCTCGCCTATGTTGATGGGAACGCCGGCGTTATACCAGACATCAGCCTGCACGTTCATGACCTCGGACAGCGAAGCAAGCGCCTTGCCCTCGGGATGATGGGCCATCACCAGGTCGACCTTGCGGCCTTTTTCCCGCAGACGGTCGGCGAGAAGAATCTCCTGGGCTTCCATGTCGACACCGACGATCAGTGACCAGACATCGGTCTGCGGGTCTCCATAAAGGATGCGGCTGTCGGCGAAAGGATTGGTGAGGCGGTCCTGGTCGTAATCTTCCTTTTCCTCGCCTTTGAGCTTGTCGAATGCTTCTTTTTCTTTGGCGAGAAGCTTGTCGACCTCGCGTTTGCCCCTGGGGTCGGACTTGATGCCCATCGTCACAGCGAGCTTATAGATCTCTTCGAGTTTCACTATTCCGCTCCTTTCGCGGGAAGTTTCCTGGTCGCCGTTCCGCGTTTTTGCATCCTGCAACCGGGCTAACCCCAGGTTGTAATTCCTGCCCTGCCTTTACCTGCTTACCAGTTTCCGGGAAAGGAAACTGCTGCCGGCGGCACAGTATCGCCAAAGCCTGTTAGTCCCTACCCTGATGCCGATCCGTGGTGTTGCCACGATCGCCGGTCTTTGCCAATCGGAATCCCGGCCGTAAACCTTGATATCACCCCGGTAAACCGGGAGCCCATACTGCTCCAGATCGATGCCGAGCGCCTGAGCCAGCTTGCCGGGGCCGTTGGTCAGGTCGTGCAGCGCATGAACCGGCGCCCGGCGGCGGCGCATCTCTTCGATTCCGTCTGTTGGCTCCAGCGCCCTTATAAGTACGGCGGCCGGTTCACCTTTCCCTTCGCAGACGATGTTGAGGAGATGGTGCATTCCGTAGGTGAAGTATACATATGCTCTTCCCGGGTCGCCAAACATGGCGCGGTTGCGTTCGGTGCGTCCGCAGGCGGCGTGGCAGGCCGGGTCATCGCGCTCGTAGGCCTCTGTTTCGACGATGATGCCGCCGACGCCTTTATGCAGGATCTTGCAGCCGATCAGCTCTTTGGCCACCGTGTGGACGGTGCGGTCGTAGAAGGCTTTGGGGAGGAGCTTCGAAGTTTTGGGGAAGTGCTTCGGCAACGTGGCCTTCTTTCAGTGACTGGTCAGCAAAGGAGCAGACAGGAAAAGTCGCGGTCATCCCAGCTCGGAAAGGGCCTCCCCCATGCTTTCAAGCCGGGAAACGGCTGCCTGCAACTGCGCCGTCACCTGCAGGTGGGCGGTGCCGCCGTAGGATTGCTTGCCGTCGATGGCGGATTGCAGGTCGACGACCTGGTAATAGGTGTCGTCGAATGAAGGTTCGACTGCGTTCAGCTCTTCCAGCGTCAGCTCGCCGAGTTTTTTATCCTCGTCGATGCACTTGCGGACCAGCTGGCCGACGACCCGGTGGGCGTCACGGAAGGGCATGCCTTTGCCCACGAGGTAGTCAGCCACGTCGGTAGCGAGGGTGAAGCTGCCTTCGGCGGCTTCGCGCATGCGATCCTTGTTCACCTGCAGCGTATTGAGCATCTCCGCCATGACCGGGACGGTGACCTGTAACGTGTCCACAGTGTCGAAGACGTAGAGTTTGTCTTCCTGCATATCCTTGTTATAAGCCAGCGGCAGGCCGGTTAGAAGCATGTTGAGTCCCTGATAGTTCGCCGCCACCTTGGCCGCCCGCGCCCGGATCAGTTCGCAGGCGTCGGCGTTCTTCTTCTGGGGCATGATGCTGGAGCCCGAGGTGAAGGAGTCGGCGATCTCGACAAAGCTGAACTCGGCGCTGCTCCAGAGGATCAGCTCCGCGGCGAGCCGCGACAGATGCATGCTCAGCGTCGAAGCGGCGCTCAGGTAGTCGAGGGCGAAGTCACGGTTGGAGACGTCGTCCATGGAGTTGTTGCCGGGCCGGTCGAAGCCGAGTTCGGCAGCAGTTTCGTCACGGTTGATGGGATAGTTGACGCCCGCCAGGGCACCGGCACCAAGCGGCATCACCTGCGCCTCGTCCAGCGCCTGCCAGAGCCGCACGTAATCGCGGGCGAACATCTCGAAATATGCCAGCAGGTGGTGGGCCAGCAATACCGGTTGGGCCCGCTGCAGGTGGGTGTATCCGGGCATAATGGTCTTGTCGTGGAAGCGCGCCAGGCTGACGACCGCGTCCATCAGGTGGAAGACGTCCGACAGGTGCTGCTTGAGGTTATCCTGGAGGAACAGGGCCAGGTCGGTCGCGACCTGGTCGTTGCGGCTCCGGGCCGTGTGCAGCTTCTTGCCGGTGCTGCCAATGATCTCGATCAGGCGTTTCTCGATTGAGCTGTGGATATCTTCGTCAGCAAGATTCAGGTTGTAATCACCGGTAGCGAACTCGGTCATGATCTGGCCGAGGCCGGTCTCGATCTCCGTGAATTCATCAGCTGTGAGCACGCCATTGTTCGAGAGCATCCGGGCGTGGGCCATCGAGCCCTGGATGTCATAGGGGGCGAGGCGCCAGTCGAAGCTTATGGAGGCGTTCAGCTGCTCGAACAGCTCGTGGGGGGGCTGCTGGAAGCGGCCGGACCAGAATTTTTCGTTGTCTTCTGTCATTTCGCTTTCTTTGCCCAGACTTCCAGCGGCAGGCCCCAGAGTTCGCAGAAACCTTTGGCGGCGTCGTGGCTGAAGGCGTCTTCGCCGCCGTAGGTGGCCAAGCCGAAGTCATACAGCGAGTCTTCGGATTTGCGGCCCGCGACTACACAGGAACCCTTGTAGAATTTGAGCCGAACGGTTCCGTTGACCCGTTTCTGGGTCTCGGCCATGAAGGCGCGCAGGGCGTCCATCAGGGGATCGAACCAGCCGCCGTTATAGGTCATGTCGGCGAACTTCTGCTCTAGCGGGCGCTTGAAATGGATCAGCTCCCGGGGCAGAGTCATATCCTCGATCTCCTTGTGGGCCTGGATCAGCGCCAGGGCGCCGGGGGTCTCGTAGACCTCCCGCGATTTGATGCCGACCAGCCGGTTCTCCATCATGTCGACCCGGCCGAAACCGTGAGTGCCGGCCAGGCCGTCTATCGTCTCAATCAGCTCGACCAGCGGCATCCGGATGCCATCGAGGGCCACGGGCACGCCAGCCTCGTAAACCACTTCCATATACTCCGGATCTTCGGGCGCCGCCGTGGGCGCCGTGGTCACGGCGAAAGCGTCTTCCGGCGGTTCCACCCAAGGGTCTTCCAGCGGCCCGCACTCTACCGTGCGGCCCCAGAGGTTCTCGTCGATGCTGTAGGGGCTGTCCTTCTTGAGCGGCGTCGGGATGTTGCGCTCGGCGGCGTATTCCAGCGCCTCTTCCCGGGTCATGTTCCAGTCCCGCGCGGGGGCCAGTATCTCCAGGGAAGGATCCAGCGAACGGATGCCCAGGTCGAAGCGCACCTGGTCGTTGCCCTTGGCGGTGCAGCCGTGGGCGATGGTGCCGGCTCCGGAAGCATGGGCTATCTCTACCAGCTTCTTGCAGATGAGCGGCCGCGACAGGGCGCTGACCAGCACGTATTTTTCCTCGTAAAGGGCGTTGGCCGCCAGCGCCGGCAGGATGAAGTCGTTGGCGAATTCCTCGCGGGCGTCGATGACGTGGGCCTCGACCGCGCCGATATCCAGCGCCTTTTGGCGATGCTGCTCGAGCCCGGACGCGCGGCCGGCGTCGATCAATACGGCGACGGTATCGAGTTCGTACTTCTCCTTGAGCCAGGCGATCATCACCGAAGTGTCGAGTCCGCCGGAATATGCCAGTACTACCCGCTTGTCGTTATTGCTGTTCAAGTCATTAACCCTTTCAAAATCTTTACCATGTTTTTCGCCGTGCCTCCGTCTGCCAGCACCAGCAGTACCGTGTCATCGCCGGCTACCGTGCCGATGATATCGTCGCGCTCCAGTCCGTCGATGGCCAGCCCTACAGTCGGCGCTGTTCCGGGCTCGGACCTTACTACCACCAGGTTCTGGGCCGCCTTCACTGTCGCTTCCGACTCGGTGAGCACCCGAGCCAGCGTCTCGTTCGGATCTCGGCGCACCCGCGGCGGCGGCACCATGTAGCGCACCTTGCCGTCACGGTCGGTACCCTTCTGCACTCCCAGTTCCCTCATGTCGCGGGAAACAGTCGCCTGGGTCACCTTGCATCCCGACTTCTGCAGTGACGCCTGCAGCTCCGCCTGGGTCGAAAGCCGTTTCTGCCTGATCAGCGACTCGATCAGCTGCTGGCGGTCACGCTTGCGCATCGCTCATCATGCTTTCGTGTCTGCCATCAGCTGGTTGCATCGTCCATCAATCTTTCGGGCGGCCTGTCATGCATCATCGCCCATCAGCTTCTTCAACAGTTCCTTCTGCGCGTGCAGACGGTTCTCCGCCTGCTGGAAGACGACTGACTGCGGCCCGTCGATGACCCTGGCAGAGATCTCCTCGCCGCGATGAGCCGGCAGGCAGTGCATGACCCGGCAATCCGGACCGGCCGCCTCGAGCAGTTCCTCGTCGATGCGGTAGGGTTCGAGGCGCCGGCTCTTCTCCGGCACCCGCTGCTGGCCCATGCTGAACCAGACATCGGTGTATAAGAAATCAGCGTTCGCGACCGCCTCCTGCGGGTTATAGGTAAATTCCACAGTCCCCCCACCCTGGGCTGCCAGTTCATGGGCCTCAGCAATCGCCCAGTCGGGTGGCGCCAGTTCCGGCGGCGTACATACCACTACATGAGCGCCGACCAGAGCGCAGATATTCGTCAGCGAAGTCGATACGTTGTTGCCGTCGCCCAGGTAGACCACTTTCACTTTCGTTAGGTCGTCATGGAACTGCGAGATGGTCATCAGGTCAGCAAGAGCCTGGCACGGATGCCGCTCGTCGGTGAGCCCGTTGATGACCGGGATCTTCGACGCCGCCGCGAATTTCTCCAGGTCCTCCTGGCTGTAGGTGCGAATGACCAGGCCGTCGAGATAGCGCGACAGCACCTCCGCCGTGTCTTCGAGGGTCTCCCCCCGTCCCAGCTGCATCTCGCGCTCAGAGATGAACATGACATGGCCGCCCAGCTCGTAAGCGCCCACGGTGAAGGAAACCCGGGTGCGAGTGGATGGCTTGGCGAAGATCATGCCGAGCGACTTGCCCGAGAGGATGTCGGAGTGCTCGCCCATATTGGCCTTGGCCGATTCCACCAGCTCGATGATCTCGGCGTTGGATAAGTCAGTTACTTTTAGGAAGTGGCGCATTATATAGACCTCGGTTCAGGACGACAGGGCGGTCTGCAGAAATTCGACCACCTGCTCGATCATTCCTTCTTCCACCACCAGCGGCGGCAGGAAGCGGACCGTGTTCTCTGACGTATTATTCAGGATAATCTTCTGCTCCAGCGCCGCTGCGACAACCGCGGCTGCCTTCGGCTCATGTAGGTCTATGGCCAGCATCAGGCCGAGGCCGCGCACTTCCGAGACCAGCCCCTCAGCCTTCAGTTTATCCAGAAGCGAGTGCATGTAGTCGCCCTTGGCCTGCACGCTGGTGAGGAAATCCGGCGCCGTCAGCTCGTTGAGCACGGCCAGACCTGCTGCACAGGGAACCGGACCGCCGCCAAAAGTGGAGCCATGCATGCCGGGACCGAGCACGTCGGAGTACTCCTGTGTGGCAACAGTTGCGCCGATCGGCAAGGCGCCGCCCAGGCTCTTGGCCAGGGTCATGACATCCGGCTTGATTCCGTAATGCTCGTAGGCGAACAGCTCGCCGGTACGCCCGAGGCCGGACTGCACCTCGTCGAAGATAAGCAGGGCGTGATGCTCGTCGGCCAGCTTACGCGCGGCTTCCACATATTCCTGGTCGAGCGGATAAACTCCACTCTCGCCCAGCACCAGCTCCAGGATGACCGCGCAGACGCCACCGTCGAAGACCGACTTCAGCGCGCTGATGTCGTTTCGCGGCACATAAATGAATCCTGGAAGCAACGGTTTGAACGGACCCTGCTTGGAAGGCTGCCCGGTAGCTGACAGGGTCGCCATCGTCCGCCCGTGGAAGCTTTCCTCCAGGGTGATGATGCGATGCTTGTCGCCAATGGCGATGCCGTCGCCGGCCGCGGCAGCAAAATCATGCCCATACTTGCGCGCCAGTTTTATGGCGCACTCGTTGGCCTCAGCGCCGCTGTTGGAAAAGAAGATCTTGCCGCCGAGACTCAGCTCCGAGATCCGCTGGGCCAGCTCGCCGCCGGGCTTGGTGTAATAAAGGTTACAGGTATGGATCAACTCCGCCAGTTGCGCCTGGGCCGCCTTGACCACAGCCGGATGGCAATGCCCCAGGTTGTTGATGGAAAGGCCGGAGGCGAAATCGAGATAGGCATCGCCCTCCTCGTCATAGAGGTAGCAGCCGTTCCCCCGAACGAAGGCGACCTGCTGCCGCCCGTAGGTGGGCATGACGTACTTCTCGTATTGTTCGATGATGCCGCTCATGCTGGCCTCATGCTTCCCATGTAGTCTGATTGAACCATGCTCATGATTGTCGGTTCGCTCATATGGCTCACACCTCGATTTTCGTACCAATGCCGGACTTGGTGAAGACTTCCAGCAGCACCGCATGCGGTACCCGGCCGTCGATTATGTGGGCGCTGTGGACACCGCCGCTGAGCGCCCGGCTGACTGCCCGCAACTTGGGGATCATCCCCTTGGAGATGGCGCTATCTTCAATCATCCGGTCGACTTCCGCAAGGGAGCATTGGGAGATGAGCGAATCGGGCTTGTCGACGTCGGCGTAGAGCCCCTCAACATCGGTGAGGAAGATCGCCTTCTCAGCCTCGAGGGCCATGGCCAGAGCCGAGGCCACCTCGTCGGCGTTGATGTTATAACTGGTGCCGTTTTCGTCAGCGCCGACCGAAGCAACCACCGGAATGAAATCTTCGCCCAGGCTTTCCAGAACCTCGGTGTTGATGTCGACGATGCGCCCCACCTGGCCCAGGTCGATCTCCTCGCCGCCCTCGCCGGGGACGGTGCGTTTCTCCGCCATGATCAGCTGGCCGTCGTCGCCGCCGAGGCCGACCGCGGGAACGCCGTGCTGGTTGATCAACGCCACGACTTCCTTGTTGACCTTGCCCATCAGCACCATCTTGGCCAGCTCCATGGTCGCCTCATCGGTGACCCGCAACCCCTCTATGAACTTGACCTCCATGGAGAGCTTCTCCATGTAGGAACTGATATCCGGGCCGCCGCCATGGACGATGACCGGATTCATGCCCACGTACTTGCATAGGGCGATATCGGTGGCGAAGCCCTCCTTGAGCTCGTCGCTCTTCATGGCGGCGCCGCCGTACTTGATGACGACAGTCTTGCCGGAGAACTGCTTGATATAAGGCAGCGCCTCCAGGAGGATCTCGACCCGCTTCTGATGTTTTTCTGTCATGTAGCCTCCCTCATGGGGACATATTAAATTCGCTCCGCGAATTCTATGTGTCCCCCAGGTTAAGTCGTATACTCCGCATTCAGCGTCACATAATCATGCGTCAGATCAGAAAAATACATGGTATGGCTTGCAGTCCCCCGGTGCAGATCAACGGTTACCGAGATCTCCTGCTTGGACATTATCTTCTCAAGCTGCCCGGCGTCCACAGGGTCGGGGCTAACCGCGCCGCCCTTCGCCAGGCAGACATCCTCATAATATATATCCGCGAGCAGCGCCGGCTGGCCCGCGAGCGCCGCGCCGACCGAGGCCATGATCCGGCCCCAGTTGGCGTCACGACCGAAAAACGCCGTCCGGACCAGCGACGAGTTGGAGACCGCCCGCGATACCAGCGCCGCCTCGTCGTCATCCTTGGCGCCAGTGACATTGAGCTCGACCACCTTGGTGGCGCCCTCGCCGTCGGCTACCATCTTCAACGCCAGGCCCTTGCATACTGCCGCAAGCGCATCGCCGAAGAGGGCAGCGTCACCGCTATCCTGGTCGACCGCCACGCCGCTCTGGCCGCTGGCGAACACCAGGATGCAATCGTTGGTGCTCATGTCGCCGTCGACGCTCATGGAATTGAAGGAAGCGGCAACCGCCTGCTTGAGAAGGTTCTGCAGCAGGCCGGTGGGGATCGCGGCATCGGTGGTGACGAACGCCAGCAGGGTCGCCATGTTGGGAGCGATCATGCCGGCTCCCTTGGCGCAGGCGCCTACCCGCACTGTGCCACCGGAAAGGGCGACCTCGATGGCGCCATCCTTGTCGATCTTGTCAGTGGTGCGGATGGCCTCGGCAAAATCGCCGCCGCCGGAATCGGATAGAGCATCAGCCGCGATGGCGATGCCGGATTCGACCGCATCCATGGGCAGGGGTACGCCGATCACGCCAGTGGATGCCACCGCCATGTTCTGTATATTTATGCCAGCCTTGGCGGCAGCCTGCGCAGCCATCGCCCGGGCGTCTTCGAGACCCTGGGCGCCGGTGCAGGCATTGGCGGAGCCGCTATTGACGACTACGCCCTGGAGAGCGCCGGGGCTGGTCTCGTCCCGGCAAAAGGTTATGGGTGCGGCGGCGGCGGCGTTGGGTGTGTATAGGGCGGCCGAAGCGCAGGGTTCATTGCATACCAGCAGGCCCAGGTCCGGCTTGCCGGATTTCTTGAGGCCGGCAGCGATGCCCGAGGCGCTGAAGCCCTTGGGGGTCGAGACCGAGCCGGGGAGTTCGGTTACGTGGTCTGGTTTTTGGACGAACTTTGATGTGAATAAGTGCATGGTTCCTGTTCTTTGGTTGTGTATTTATGCGGATGCGAGTGAAATTATGCATCCTTAGATGTATATTTCGGCAGATTTTAGAATATTTATACAGGTTTGTCAAATATTGTGTGGATTAATGCGATAATCGTTCGCCCTAAATGAATTGTAAGCACTAGCCATCCAACGCATGGCTTCACCAGCAAAATGGAGCGTGTAACCGATAGGCGGAACGCGTAATTTTGACTGAGTGAAAGTAATTGTTAGATTTTTTACGCCGGTTGGTCTTTTTCAAAACCAAACATAGCTGTTGTAATTGGACCGGTATATTTCAATACCGAGCTTTCGCCGTCACCTATCATGCTCAATGGTTGTTCTAGCTCTGGTTTTATAAATGATAAGCGTTCTTTTGTAATTACTACTGCTCTATTATCCTCTACCCATAAACCCTGCACGCTCACTAACCCTGGCTTAAGTACTTCTAAGTCAAGAGCAATAACGCTACCAGATGTACCATAGTCTTTTTCTTGAATTTGCATTTTTTTTAGGACATCTGATGGAATAAACATTTCACTCGCAGGTACATTTACTTTGATATGGCCAGGGACTTGTAAAAATTCTATGTCAGTCGAGGGTTTGGACCTCACAATATTATCAACAACTCTCAAGAGTTCTTTTCCTTCTGTATCAGCTATTTTAAGGTTTAGCATCATTATGTCTTCATCCAATATTCGGAACTTCAAAGAATTGTTTTGTGATAGCTGAAAGACGATTACTTCTTGGTTTGTTGTTGATATCGCTATGCTTCCGGTTAGCAATTTAGTTTCCTCACCCGGTTCAACAAATAAGTTAGATATTTCAGGCAATTTAGTTCTTTTAATATGTTTCCAGACGTATAACGTCTCATCCGGTATTTCTAACCCGCCGTGGTGAATTGAGTCATGACATGTCGGACAAACAGCGATAAGTATTTTTTTGTCATTGGATTCATAGACTGCCCAGTGTTCAATGTGATGTATGTGAACCCTCCAATTTGTGCACCCAGGGTTTGCACATTTGTTTCCAACCTCTTCAACTATTTGCCTTTTAACCGCTGGCTTAGTTTTTTTGCGTTTCTTGGCCAAAGCTAAATCATCCCATGGTCGTGTGTTGTTGATTCCACCCCATCCTTAGCGCCTCCTCGTCAACCAAACCCGATCATTTGTCAGCAAAGTGGATGATCATCTGAAGCCTGCATTCCCTGTAATGTTAATCCAGGCTGCTGATACTGCCCGAGACAGATTAGATCTGGTCATCGCTTTAAGAATGTCCTTGCAGATCATGTTGCACTTCTTTGTTAACATCTTCACTACTCCGAACCAGCACCATTAACAACCACCGGCAGCTTCCCCAACCAATCACCCCACACCTTTGAATCCACAACCAGCTCACACATAAAATCCGCAACATTCGCCATATTGGTCCTGTCCGGAGCAAATAGACCGCTCACAAGGCCTTCATGCAGCGTGTACTCCGATACGTCGCCTTCCCGGAGTGTGTCTGGACGGACCGCCACCCACTGCGCGAACGGATTGCCCGTCCCGATGCTGTTATGGAGAAAGTCTGCAGCCTGCTGGTTGTCCCTGGCCGGAGGCATCACGCCGCGGAGCATCCACATGAATCCCTTTTCAAACTTCCCGCGGCGCGTGTCGAGGCCGCCCGGGTGATTGACCGAGACGCTGCTCATGAGGATGAACCTGACCGGCTTTGCGGGCTGCAGCGCTTCGATCGCCCGGCACAGCCTCATCGTTGCCTGCGTGACGAGGTCGCGCGGCCGCCCGAAGATGCCCTTTAAGCTGATTACATGGCCGAGGCACGAGATGACGGCATCGCAGCCGCGGACCTGGCGCTGCAGGTCCTCATCGCTTAGAGACAGCAGATCGGCCTCGACTACCGTCAGGTTGGGGTCTTCCAGGGCGGTTGCAGGGAGCTTCCCAGGGGAGCGCACTATGGCACGAACGTTGATGCCGCGGCTCAGTAGCTGCTTCAGGACGCGCCCGCCGGTGCGTCCGGTGCCGCCGAGGAGGAGGACTGTTTGCTGGGTGGGCATGGTGTCGTCTCCGGTTTTGGTGGTGAGCTGGCAGGGTTTTAGTGGCTTTGAATGATCTGGTCAATCCTCGTTTGCTGTGGGTAGCTTGTCAATGGGCTTACCGTTTAAATTCGAGCGCCCTGCTGTCGCCCATCCGGCTGCTCTCCGTCCGGCGGGCACACACATGCTAGAACGGCGAGCGCATGAGTGTGACTGCGAGCGTCAGCGCAGCGACCATGCTAGCGAAGTTCAGCGCGATTCCGAGGCGAACCGACACGCCGAAGCGCCGCTTCAACCCGAGGCATACGATGAACACCGACCACAGGCTCAGGAATAGATGGCTGATACCTAGGAAGTACTGGTCGTAGTAGCCGATCGCGAACCACATCCAGTCCCAGAGGACGATCAGCGCTCCGACTACGAGCGCGGACATCCCCAGGAGGTTGACGATGACCCCAAGGTCGCTATCTCTCCGCAATGCGCGCAAGATCACATGTATCGTGGTGGCGCCGAGGAGCATCTCTGCCAGGAGGATAGGTATAGTTGAGAATACGAGGAACAGGTAGTATCGCTCGGGCGCGATGGGCAGCAGCGGTTCTTGCGGAGGCACACGGCCTGCGATTGCAACCGGCAGGTAGATGAGCAGCGAATCGAGCGTCGCCCTCAGTGCCTGTGCTCCGAGTCCCGACCAATACCCGCGCCTGGCGAGCAGGCCGTCCACAAGTGCCTGGGGACGCGAATAGCCGTAGAACCAAAGGCGAACGAACTCCATTGCACCCCTTTCGTCGTTGCTACTACATGCGAGTATTGATACATGCCATCCAGATACCAGATACTTCCCATATTTCCCCAACATAAGCCTGCTCCGTCGTCCATCCCGCATACATTCCGTCCGGCGGTTGTGCTAGTGTTCTGGCACCCACTGTTTCACCATACTGCGCTCTCTCCCACTCCTCTGAAGCTCGCTGCCCGGACGGGCTACGGCAATCCAACCACGAGGAGGAGACATGAAAGACAAAACCCCCGACGGCACGGCCGTGAATGGCTATGGCAACCTCCTGGGCGATATCAAGGAGCGAATCCGGTCTGCCCAGTATGAGGCTCTGAAAGCGGTAAACAGGGAACTGATCGAGCTGCACTGGGATATCGGGCGGATGATTGTGGAAAAACTGAAGGACGCTTCCTGGGGGAAGTCTGTGGTGGAAAAGCTGGCTGATGATCTACATACCGAATTCCCGGGCATTCGCGGCTTTTCATCACAAAACCTCTGGAAAATGAAGCAATTCTACGAGTCTTACGCCGGAAATGAAAAACTCTCGACATTATCGAGAGAAATTGGTTGGTCACACAACGTGGCGATATTCATCAAATGCAAGGATTCACTTCAGCGAGAATTCTATATACGTATGACACGTAAAATGGGCTGGACTGTGAATGTCCTCTCCATACAGATCGAGAACCAGACTTACGAGAAAATCCTGCTGAACCAGGTCAATTTCGACAAGACCCTGCCGACCGAAGTGCGCAATCGGGCCAAGCTTGCGGTGAAGGATGAATATACCTTCGACTTCCTCGAGCTTGGTGAAGAGTTCTCAGAGAAGGAGCTGGAGCGGGCGGCCATCTCCAGGATCGAGGAATTTCTGCGTCAGATGGGAGGAGTTTTTGCCTTTGTCAGCAGCCAGCATCGTCTGGAAATCGAGGGCGAGGAGTTCTTCATCGACATCCTCTTATATCACCGGGCGCTCAAATGCCTGGTCGCCGTAGAGCTCAAAGTAGGTAAGTTCCTGCCGGAATACGTCGGCAAGATGCAGTTCTATCTGGCAGTGCTCGACGATACGGTCAGAATGGACGGCGAAAACCCGGCCATCGGCATCATCCTTTGCAGGGACAAGAAGCGGACCATCGTCGAGTACGCGCTGCGCGAATCGAACAAGCCCATCGGCGTAGCAGCTTACCGTATGGTATCAGCGCTGCCCGATGAACTGCAGGGCCAGCTGCCCGGGCCCGAACAGGTAGCTTTGCTGATGGAGGAGATATAGGTCACTGTCTGTCATGTAGTGCGATTACGCATCTCACAGCACCGACCACTTGCCCGGCCTGAACGCGGCTGAGCCCGTGTGCCATTCCAGCCTGACGGTCTGACCCTCGGAGACATCGACGGTCGTGCTGCTTGCATACGCCTTTTTAAAGACAAGCCACTTGTGGTACGCCTTCAGCGCGTGCTGGCCTGCAGGCACAGTCAGGGTGTTGAGCCCCCATTTGCCCTCGTGAGGCTCACCGTCTATCTCGATGATCGGATTCACCATCTCCTGGGCAACCGAACCTTTCATATGACTGGCTGTAACCTCAATGATGGCCGTGGCATCGCTCATTCTAGCTCCTTTCCTCGATCATGTTAGCCCTTTCCTTCAGCCCCGCTTGCCCCTTTCGAAGCTCGATGATACGAGCGGAAATTGTGCTGCCCTCGACCATAAGCTCTCCAACCGAAGCTGGATGCATAGATCGCCGCCCGGAACTTCCGGGATTGACGAACAGGATGCCCTTGCGTTCCTCGACCAGTGGTTTGTGCGTGTGGCCCGATACTACGACATGAATACCGGCAGCATTGGGCTCGACATCAATATGAGCAAGATTGTGGATAGCATAGACGAAACGCGTGCCAACCTGCAGGAACTCGGTCTCACTCAGGCTCTCCGCCCAATCCCCGCGATCACAATTACCACGGACGGCGGTTAGCGGTGCCAGCGAAGCGAGTTCCTCGAGGATTGATGGTTCGCAGATATCCCCTGCATGGATGATGAAGTCGCTGCCTCGCAGAAACTCCCTGACTTCAGGCAGTAGAAGCCCGTGTGTATCGGAAATCAGGCTTACGCGGAACATGGCTGAGGACTACGACCTTAGAGTGGCATTAAGCTGGTCTGTCAGCGCTGCCAGAATCGCTCCGCGGGCTCCATCAACATCCTCATCCGTGAGCGTCCGCTCGGGCGAGCGGAACTCGAGGCCAAGGGCGATGCTCTTCTTGCCCTCGCCAACCTGATCTCCGGTGTAGGTGTCGAAGACCCGCGCGTCGCGAAGTAGCGGCGCGCCGGCTTCCCGCACTACCTGGATGACTTCTTCCGCAGCGGTCTGCTCGTCCACAACCACGGCGATATCCTGGAACGATGCCGGGAAGGTCAGCAGGTCTTCAAAGATGACTATACCGGCCGAACTGGCTATAAGCGCGTCTTCGAGGATCTCGAAGGCGACCACCGGCTTGTCGATATCGAAGGCCTCCAGCACCAGCGGATGCACCTCGCCCACGTATCCGGCGCGCTTGCCATCGACTACTATATACGCCGACTTGCCGGGATGCAGGAACGGCTCGTCGCAGGGCTCGACGCTGAAACTTCCTTTGACGGACGCGAAAACAGCTTCGACGATGCCCTTGCCAGTGAAATAATCTGTTTCTCTGCCAGCGTGCATCCAGGACTCGCCACGGAGAGAGCCGCTGAGGCAGCCGGCGACAGTGCGCCGCTCATCCGCGAGCTTTTCGCCCTTCACCGGATGATAGGTACGACCGAGTTCGAAAATATTGACGTCAGGGTTCCGCATGGAAAGATTGCTCGCCACGGTCATCAGCAGGCTGGGAAGCATCAGCGTCCGCATCACCGACTGATCGACGGATAGCGGATTCGACAGCCTGACCGCCTGGCGGCGCGGATCGTCGTCGGCCAGCCTCAACCGCTCGGCGAAATCAGGCGCGATGAAAGTGTAGGTTATGGCTTCATTGATGCCCGCCCCAGTGAGCGCCAGGGCGATTTCACGTTCGGCCGTCTGATAAGCGGACAATCCGCCCATCACCCGCATGTCGCTGGGAAGCGTCGGCGGGATCAGGTCGTAACCGAAGACCCTGACGATCTCCTCGATGAGGTCGACTTCCCGCTCCACGTCAGCGCGGAAACTGGGAACGGTCACATGCAGCGATGCAGTCGCACCGGCGCTATGGCTTGCGCCTGCACCGGCTCCCTCGCCAGCTCCGGCACCAGCACTTTCCCGGCGGCACTCGAAACCGAGCCGGCCCAGGATGGCCTCGATCTCCGTACCCGGCACCTTTATGCCGAGCAGGCTCTCGACCTTCTCCTCGCGCAGGTGGATGGCCTGCTCACCGCGCGGCGCCTCATAGATGTCGTATTCCCCGGGAACCAGACGTCCGCCGCAAAGCTCCACCATCATCCGGGACGCCATCGCGAGTGCCTTGGGGACGACCTCGGCGTCGAGCCCTTTCTCGAAACGGGTGCTGGACTCGCTGCGCAGCCCCAGCGCCATCTCGGTCTTCATCACGTTGGAGCCGTTGAAATTGGCGGCCTCCAGCAGGATGTCGGTGGTATCATCGGAGACCTCGCTGCCGGCGCCGCCCATGATTCCGGCGACCGCGGCAGGTTTGCCCGCGTCGGCGATGACCAGCATGCTTGTGTCGAGCTCGCGGATATCTCCGTCGATGGTCTCGATCTTCTCGCCCTTGGTGGCGCGGCGCGCGGTCAGCGACGGCCCGCCGATCTTCGCCAGGTCGAAGGCGTGCATGGGCTCGCCCAGGGTCCACATAACGTAATTGGTGATGTCGACGACGTTGTTGACCGGCCTCATGCCTGCGGCGACGATGCGGGCCTTAAGCCACGGCGGCGATGGCGCCACTTTTACGCCAGCGATGAGCCTGGCGCCGTAACGGGGGCAAAGTTCACTGTCGTCCACGGTGATGGTGATCAAATCTTCGATGCTGTCGTCGCCGCGCGATTGTACGTCGTTTACGGGCTCGGGAGCGAGAGCGGCTCCGGTGATGGCGGCCACCTCCCGGGCGATGCCGTACACCGACAGGCAGTCGGGACGGTTTGGGGTGATCTCCAGCTCCAGGACCTCGTCGCTAACTGGTATGTAATCGACCAGGCGTGTGCCAACCGGCGCATCTTCCGGCAGGATCATGATTCCGGCTGACTCGCTGGAAAGACCCAGTTCAGATTCGGAGCACATCATCCCACGTGACTCGACGCCACGAATGACGGCGGCTTCGAGCTTGCGGCCGTCGGGAAGGGTGCCACCAGGGAGACAGACGGCGGTCTTGTCGCCTTCCTCAAAATTCTTTGCGCCGCAGACGATCTGCTCGGTGCTGCCATCAGCGCCGACTTCGACCTCGCAGAGAGTTAGCTTGTCGGCGTCGGGATGAGCGGCTTTCTTCTTGACCCTGCCGACGACAAAACGGTCAAGGTTGCCGTCATCCGCGGGCAGGCCCACGCGCGTGACCCGCTCGACCTCAGTGCCAGTGAGGGCAAGCCGGTCGGCGAGTTCGTCAGCGGTCATGTCGATCGCCACATATTCCTTAAGCCATGAAATTGGTACTTTCATATAAGTTCCGTAGTAATGCCGGTGGCGGGGATTTTCGGCGTTGACTCCTCCTGCTTGTCATAAGCCGGAAATCCCTGTCGCCGACAGCTCACTAAAACTGCCTAATGAATCTCAAATCATTGTCATAAAACATCCGCAGATCGGTCATCCCATGCTTGAGCATGGCGATCCGCTCGACGCCCATGCCGAAGGCAAAGCCCTGCACCCGGTCGGTGTCATAGTCGACGAAGCCGAAGACGTTGGGGTCGACCATGCCGGCGCCGAGGATCTCCAGCCAGCCGCTGTGCTTGCAGGATCGGCAACCGTCGCCACCGCAGATCATGCAGGAGACGTCCATCTCGACGCTGGGCTCGGTAAAGGGAAAGAAGTGCGGCCGCAGGCGGATGATCCGGTCGGCGCCGAAGATCGCCCGCATGAAAGTCTCGAGAGTGCCCTTGAGGTCGGCCATGGTGATGTGCTCGTCCACAGCCAGGCCCTCGATCTGGTGGAACATGGGCGTATGGGTGGCATCCGAGTCGCGGCGATAGACACGGCCGGGCATGATGGCGTAAATGGGCGGCTGCTCCTTCTCCATCAGACGGATCTGCACGGGAGATGTATGGGTGCGAAGCAGCACTTCCGGATCGCCATCGACAAAAAAAGTGTCGTGTGATGAACGGGCGGGATGGCCTTCGGGCGTGTTAAGCGCCGTGAAATTGTAATAGTCGGTCTCGACCTCGGGGCCCTCGGCGATGCGATAGCCAAGGCCAGCGAAGATATCCTCGATCTCCCACAGGGTCTGGTTGATGATGTGCAGGTGTCCGCGGGGGAATGGTTCTCCGGGAAGGGTGATGTCGACCTGCTCGGTTGCCAGGCGGCGTTCGAGTTCGCCTGACTCCAGCTCTTTCTTGCGGTCATTAATCGCCTGTTCAAGGGCGGCGCGCGCCTGGTTGCCGTATTTGCCGACGACCGGCTTCTCTTCATTGGGAAGTTCGGGAATGCTGCGAAGCAGCTGGGAAAGTACGCTTTTACGGCCAAGGTGTTTGACCCGGGCGTCCTCGATCTCGGCGAGGGTGGCGGCGGCGTCTATGTCTGCGGCGGCAGCGCTGAAGAGGGTGGATAGGCCCTCGTGGGACTTGAGGTCCTCGGCCAGCTGGCTGTATTTTTTCATTGTCGGAGTCAACTTGGTGGCTCGGCCTTCCCTTTAGTTCAGTGCAAGCCAGGTTGTTCTATGCTTGTCTATCCCTGCCAAATTGTACAAAACGTACAAATTGGCAGGACTCTCAAATCTTTCGAAACTCTACCACTTAGGCGACGTAGCTTCTAGACGCCGGCCCTCTGTCTCAACGCCTCATAAAGAACCACTGTCCCCGCCATTGCCACATTTAACGACTCCGTCTTCGCCTCCTGCGGAATATTGACCGTCGTCGTCGCGGCTCTCAGAAGTTCCTCGGGAACACCTTCCCGCTCAGACCCAAGAACCAGGGCAAAATCTTTCGCCAGGTCGGCATGCCATAGCTCCACACCCTCATGAGGGTCGGCGCAGACGATATCGATGGCGGCTGCCTTGGCTCGGGAGATCAGATCGGCTGGCTCCAGGGCGATGAATACCGGAACCTGGAAAATAGCGCCCATTGTCGCCCGTAACGCCTTCGGGCTATAGGGGTCTGCAGTGCCCGGCGCTAGAGCTACTCCCGAAACGCCTAGCGAAGCACCCGAACGGATCAGCGTCCCCACATTGCCGGGATCACCCATCCCGCATAAATAAAGCAGCGGGCCACGGCTCTCGGTGAGATCCTTGGGAATCGCCTGCTCGAGAAAATCGAAAACGGCGACGACTCGCGAACCGCTTCCCAGCTCAGAGATCTTTTCCATCACCGGCCACGGGCACATATA
This sequence comes from Actinomycetota bacterium, assembly GCA_016235065.1. Classification (GTDB taxonomy): domain Bacteria; phylum Actinomycetota; class Thermoleophilia; order BMS3ABIN01; family BMS3ABIN01; genus JACRMB01. Next base: position 29,937 of record JACRMB010000006.1, read on the forward strand.
AACGTCTGTGCCTGAGCGCCGACGGACGCCCTTGCCAGCTGTATCCTCAGCGCCAGCGGATTTTCTACCGCCGAATGATTCCCCAGCGCCGGCTTCCCCGGCATCCTCACCCTTCGCCGACGCCGCCAGCCTCTGCCCCACCCCATCAACCAGCTCCTCGTGCCCTTCCAGCACAAAGACCTGCCGGGGCGTTATCCCGCGAGCGAGCGCGGCGTCCAGCAGGTCTTCCCCTTCAACAAGGAAGAGCCGGCTCTCGTAGCGGTTACGCTTGCGTTTGAGACGCGCGGCTTCCTTGATTATGGCGTTGCTTGTGCTTGAGATGCCCCGGTACTTCACCAGCCTACGCTGACGCTGACAGGGCGGCCTTGGCCTGATCGGCAAGGCTCGTGAACATCTCGGGGTCGCTTACGGCCAGCTCGGCCAGCACCCGGCGATTCAGGTTTATCTCTGCTTCCTTGAGGCCGTGCATGAACTGGTTGTAGGACATCCCGTTCAGGCGCGCGCCGGCGTTGATACGGGTGATCCACAGGCGGCGGAAATCGCGCTTGCGGACGCGGCGGTCACGGTAGGCATAGTTCAGCGACCGGCTTACCTGCTCCTTGGCCCGCTTGTAACTGGAATGCTTTGTACCCCGGTAACCCTTGGCCAACTCGAGTACATTGCGCCTCTTCTTGCGTGCATGTACGGATCTTTTAACTCGCGGCATATTCGCTCAGCTCCTAACGCTTACTTCTTGGCCAGCAAACGGGACGCCCCGGGTGCATCCGCCGGGCTGACGTCCTTGTTTTTACGGAAGCCACGCTTCCGCTTCGGGCTCTTCTTTTCCAGGATATGGCTCTTGAAAGCGCTGCGGCGGACCAGCTTGCCACTCTTGGTCAACCGGAAACGCTTGGCGGCGCCGCGATGAGTCTTCATCTTGGGCATAGGCCGTCCTTTCCATTGGCACTTTTGGTTCGAAGGATCTTCGTCTGTCAGTGCTTCGCTTGTACTGCTTTGACTTTTCTGCCGAACAGGGCTTTATTTACTTGACTGGAGCGAGGACCATGACCATGTTCCTGCCGTCCAGGTTGGGCTGAGATTCGATGGTACCGATCTCAGCGACATCCTCGGCCAGGCGGCGGAGCAGCTCCTCGCCCTTCTTCGGATGCACAACCTCGCGTCCACGGAACATGATGGTCACCTTGACCTTGTCCTTCTTCTTCAGAAAGCGCTCAACATGGCCACGCTTGGTCATGTAGTCGTGGTAACCGATCTTCGGGCGCAGCTTGATCTCCTTGACGATGATCGTCGACTGGTGCTTGCGCGCCTGCTTCGCCTTCTGCTCAGCCTCGTACTTGAACTTGCTGTAGTCGAGCACGCGGCATACCGGCGGATCGGCTTCCGGCGCTATCTCAACCAGGTCGAGCCCGGCTGCGATGGCGATCTGAAGCGCGTCCTCGCGGGTCTTGATGCCTACCTGCTCTCCGTCAGGCCCGATGAGCCTGACGTTTCCAGCCCTGATGGTTTCATTTAATCGGGTAAGATCCCTTACCCTTGGCTTATAGTGTGCGACCGGCGAACACCTCCATTCGTTGGGGACTCAGTCCCCGGAATACAAAAAGGGTACCCAAAAGCACCCTTGCGATAACACGGTCTGCGCGCAGCCTTAAAGGCATGCACGTAAACTCATTATGGCGGACCTGCGAGCGTATCCAGTGGGCGCGGCTCTTCAATTGATGCTTGTCCGCGGCGCAGCCGGCAGGTGAGAAGCGGGTGCTTCTGCTTTATACACGGGAGAAAGTATAGCGGAGAAGCGGGTGGAGTGGCAAATCTGCCTAAACCCCGAAGCGGTTCGTGATCGGGAAACGCCGGTCCTTGCCGAATGCCCGTGAGGTGATCTTGATGCCCGGCGGCGCCTGGCGGCGCTTATACTCGTTGTGGTCAATGAGCCTGGTTATGCGGCGGACGGTGACCGCGTCGATACCCGAGGCGATTATCTCCTCCAGCCCCCGGTCGTGCTCCACATATTCTTCGATGATGCGGTCGAGGACTTCATAGGGCGGCAGCGAGTCGCTGTCTTTCTGGTCCGGCGCCAGCTCGGCGCTGGGCTCGCGGTCGATGATGCTGGCCGGGATCACTTCTTCCCCGAGGGAATTGCGCCAGCGGCAGAGTTCGTAGACCACCGTCTTGGGCACGTCCTTGATGACGGCGAAACCGCCGGCCATGTCGCCGTACAAAGTCGCATAGCCGACGCTGGCCTCGCTCTTGTTTCCAGTGGTCAGCACCAGCCAGCCGAACTTGTTGGAGAGGGCCATGAGCAGGTTGCCGCGGATCCGCGCCTGGAGATTCTCCTCGGTGCTGTCGGCCGGACGGCCGGCCAGTTCCGGCGCCAAAGTCTCCAGGTACTGCTCGAATACCGGTTCTATGGGGATCAGCCGGAATTCGACGCCGAGGTCATCCGAGAGCAGCCTGGCGTCATCGCGGGTGCCGTCGGAGGTATAGCGGGACGGCATCGAGACGCAGACGACGTTCTCTTTGCCGAGGGCGTCGGTGGCGACAGCAGCCACCAGGGCCGAATCGACGCCGCCCGAAAGGCCGATGAGCACCCGCTCGAATCTGTTCTTCAGCACGTAATCCCGAACGCCGACGACCAGGGCTCTATAGATCTCGGCGGTTCCCGACAGCGGCTCGGGCAGATGTGAGCCGGCGTGCTCGGGAGCGGCTCCTGCCTCAGCGCCGCCCGGCTGCGCGTCGATACTCTCCATCTCGCGCCATTCCTCGGTCACGCCCTCCAGCCCTCTCGCGCGACCGCTCCTGTCGCTGACGACGAACTGGTCGACCGGACCGGGATGCCGTCTGGCCAGGTCATCGAGCCGGCCCATGCTGTCGCGATGCCGCGATACCTCGACTTCCTTGAGATCGATATCAACGACGAAGAGGTCTTCCTCAAAACTGGCGCCCCGGGCGAGAAGGCGGCCGTGCTCGTCATAGACCAGACTGTTGCCGTCGAAGACCAGCTCGTCCTGGCCGCCGACCAGGTTGACCAGAGCCACGGGCGTGAGATAGTCGCGGGCGCGGGTCTCGAGCATCTCCTCACGGGTGCGGGTGCGGCCGGTGCGGTACGGTGATGCGGAGATGTTGACGATCAGCTCGGCGCCGGCAGCGACCTGCGAACCGATCGGCTCGTCCGGATACCAGATGTCCTCGCAGATGTTGATGGCGATGGCGGTTCCGTCCAGATCTATGAGAGCCGGACGCGAACCGGCGCTGAAATAACGGAATTCGTCGAAGACGCCATAGTTGGGCAGACGCATCTTGTGGCAGACCCCGACTATCCGGCCGTTGGCGAGGACGGCCGCGGCGTTGTAGATGTCGCCGCCGGTGCTGTCGAGATATCCGACCACGGCGACGGTATCGCGTGCATAGCCGCAGAGTTCGCTGATGGCGGCAGTGTTAGCCGCGAGAAAATCAGGATTGAAAGTGAGGTCTTCCGGCGGATAGCCCGTGAGCGCCAGCTCAGGAAAGGCGACGATGTCGGCTCCGAGGGCTGTGGCGCGCTCTATGCAGGCGGCGATCTTCCCGGCGTTTCCCTCGAAGTCGCCTACCGTGGAGTTGATCTGCGCCAGTGCCAGACGGATGCGGTCCATGGGCCTCCCCGAGCCGGACGGTTTCTATGCTTTTTCTTCGACCTGCCTGACCATCTGTACCGCCAGTTCCTCGACGGTCTCTGAGCCAAGGTCGCCCTCGGCGTAAGAGCGGACCGAGACGTTGAGCCCCTCGGATTCCTTGTCGCCCACGACCAGCATGTAGGGAACCTTGTCCATCTCGGCGTCGCGGATCTTGCGGCCAACTGACTCCTTGCGGTAGTCGACGTCGACCCGCAGCCCTTCTTCCCTCAGACGCTTCGCCACCTCTTCGGCGTAATCGTTATGGCGGTCGGCGATCGGCAGCACCAGGGCCTGTACCGGCGCCAGCCAAAGCGGGAAAGCTCCGGCGTAATGCTCGATCAGGCAGCCGATGAAACGTTCCAGCGAACCCAGCAGAGCCCGGTGGATCATGATCGGGCGGTGCTCGCCGTTGTCTTCCCCTATATAAGTTATGTCAAAACGCTCGGGCAGGTTGAAGTCCACCTGGATGGTAGTGCACTGCCAGGCTCGGCCGATTGCGTCGCGTATCTTCATGTCGATCTTGGGTCCGTAGAAGACGCCCTCGCCGGGGTCCAGCTCATAGGCGAGCCCGACTTCCTCCAGCGCCGCTTTCAGCGCCGCGGTCGCCTGCTCCCAGTGCTCGTCGCTGCCCACCGACTTTTCCGGGCGGGTGGAGAGATAGACCTCGTAATCGTCGAAACCAAAAGTCTTCAGCATGAAAAGGACGAACTTGATGACCCTGATGATCTCGTCCTGCAGCTGGTCCGGCCGCACAAAAAGATGGGCGTCGTCCTGGGTGAAACCGCGCACGCGAAGGAGGCCATGCAGCGCGCCGCTGCGCTCGTAACGGTAAACGGTACCGAGCTCGGCCCAGCGGATCGGCAGCTCCCGGTACGAACGGGTACGGGAATTGTAGATCTTGATGTGTCCCGGGCAGTTCATCGGCTTGACGATGTATTCCTGGCCCTCGATATCCATGGGTGAGTACATGCTCTCACGATAGAAATCCCAGTGGCCGGAAGTCTTCCAGAGCTCGGCGCTGGCGATATGCGGGATCATCACCATCTCGTAGCCGTTGGCAAGGTGCGCGTCGCGCCAGAAATCTTCCATGATCTTGCGGATGAGCGCGCCCTTGGGATGCCATAGCGGCAGTCCGGCGCCGACTTCCTCATCAATATGGAACAGGTCGAGCTGCTTGCCGAGGACCCTATGGTCACGGCGCTCAGCTTCCTTGAGCCGCTCCAGATGCTCGTCGAGCTCCTTCTGGCTGGGGAAGGCGGTGCCGTAGATGCGCGTTAGCATCGGATTCTTCTCGTCGCCGCGCCAGTAAGCTCCCGCGACCGACAGCAGCTTGAATGCCTTAATCCGGCCAGTATCAGGGATATGCGGGTCGCGGCAGAGGTCGGTGAAATGGCCATTCATATAGATAGTAGCCTTGTCATCGATAGGCAGCTCAGCCAGCAGTTCCTGCTTGAAAGGCTGGGCGCCGAACATATCCGCCGCCTCAAGGCGGCAGATCTCCTGGTTCTTGAATGGTTCCTTCTTTTTGACGATCTCCCTCATCTTTGCCTCGATCTTCCCGAGGTCGTTCTCCGAGATGGGATCCTTGAATCTGAAATCGTAGTAGAAACCGTCAGCAATGGCTGGACCGATTCCGAGCTGGGTATGCGGATATAGTTCCATGACCGCCGCCGCGAGGATATGCGAGGCGCTGTGCCGGAGCACTTCCAGACCTTCCGGAGTGCTGGCTGTGATGATGCCTATGGAGTCTCCGTCGGCAAGAGGATGGGTCAGATCCACCTGCTCGCCGTTGACTGTGGCCGCCAGGGCCGCCTTCGCCAGCCGGCTGCCGATCTTCGCCGCCGCGTCCATGGCGGTGGCGCCTTCGTCGAGCTCGATGATGCTGTTGTCGGGAAGCGATATCTTCATACGGAATCCACCAGATCAGTCAGTTTGCCGGACCGGCTTGTCTCGCCGCTTATCGCCCGGTTATTGCCGAAAGTTTAACACAAAAAACCCTCCCCCTTCGGAAAGGGAGAGGGTTCGTGAAATGCGTTATATGCTGCCCCGCCAGCTCTCGCGCAAGCCTTTTCTGGCGGTCTGGTTCGTGCCAGTTCCGCTTTAAAGCGACTTGCCTCCCAGATAGGTGCCAGGCCATGCCTGAATCCAGACCTGTCCTGAATAGCCGTTCACTGAGAGAAGAGCCAGCACGCGACCGTCCTTGACGATGTCGACGGTATAGTAACCGTAGAACACGTCTGGGCTGCTGATTCTGGAACCGGGGAACTGGGTGTCAGCATATTTCTGGGCGCGGCTGCTGGCGTCAGCAGGCTTGATCGTCATGTCCGCCGTAGTCACCTTGCTGTCGACCGAACCCATCATGTCCATCATGCCGGACATTCCGTCCATGCCGGACATGTTGCCCATTCCTTCCATGCCGTCCATATTGCCGGTGCCGGACATACCGGACATGTCATCGCCGGACATGCTGCCGTGATCCATGCCTTCCATATCTCCGCCGGACATGCTGCCATGGTCCATGCCTTCCATGCCGTTATCATCGCTGTCGTCTTCGTCATCGCCCTTCATGCAGCCCATCATGCCGCCTTCGCCCATCATGCCTTCCATGCCGCCCATCATCTCCATCATGTCCATCATGCCGGACATGCCTTCCATGCCGGACATCATGTCCATCATGCCACCCTTGTATTTCTTGTTCCACATCATGCCGGGGCCCATGGAACGGCTGACTGCTCCCGAATTCCGGTCTATCTTCAGCTCGTAAGCGCCGGTGCCTGTGCCCGTCTCGCCGACGCGCGCGTAGAAACCGTTGGTGAATTCGAGGATCCTGGTTACCTTGAGGTCGCTGCCGCCCTGGTCGGCGACATACTTTCTGGCGGCGTCAGCTGCCTGGTCGATGCTGATCGGCGCGGTTGCAGCGTCCACGGGACCGCCCATCATGCCGCCGGACATCATGTTGCCCATCATGCCCATCATCCCGCCTTCGCCCATCATGCCATCTTCGCCCATCATGCCTTCCATCATCTTCATCATGCCGCAGCAGTCGTCGCCCATCATGCCGCCGTCGCCACCGTCTTTTGTCATCGCACACTTGCGATCCCTGGACATTCGGCAACCTTCGTCATCATCAACAGGCCAGACAAACGCGTAGCCGACAATAAACACCACCAGGGCGATTATGCCGGCTCCGAGCCCCCACAAAAGCAGAGGTTTATTCTTCATGTTAAGCCTCCTCAGGCTATCCGGTAAGGTCTTTTTTCTTCTCCTCATATTCGGCCTTATCGATCTCGCCACGAGCATACCTCTGATTAAGGATGTCGAGCGCTGTATCGGTCTGGCCGGTGACCTGACCTGTAGTCTGGCCTCCGCTGAACACCTGCCCGCCAGCGACCTGTCGGGTAAGCCAGACGACCAGCAGCACGATACCTACGATCAGCGCTACCCAGAAAGTCATCATCAGGATACCGCCGAAGACGCTCATGCCGCCGTCAAAACCATTGTCCCATCCGTTGTTCATCATTTCATTCACCTCCAGTTATTGATCAATACTCAATCAGATTGCGCTCGCGCCTGAAGATCAGCTCAGATCCCGTTTGCGCGATTCATATTCGTCACGGTCGATCTCGCCGCGGGCGTACCGCTGCCTGAGGATCTCCAGCGGAGTCTCAGTCTGGACCGTGGTCCTTGCCACAGTATGGCATCTGCCTGCAACCTGACCCTGTGTCAGCAGCCAGGCCACCAGGCCTACTACCAGTATTATGAATATCAGTCCCATTTCCTTTTCCTCCTTTTTCCCGATACCTTTCGATTGCGACGCACCCGTCGGGGCAGGTGCGCCGCAAGTGATGAGCCTGTCTGTAACTGCTCACATGAATATTGTGCCCATTAAGTATGAAATTAACCTGAAGGAAGTGTTAAGGATGCGTTAAGCGGGAGGAAAAATAAGCTGATTAGCTGCGGAAATGGTACTTCAGAGAAAAGCAGAGCGGAGGGCAGTATGAGACGAGCGTCAGACGGGCGCCAGTCTGGCGCCCGATATACGACTGCTATTTTTTGGCGCGTTTCCTGTCGGTCGGATTGAGCAGTTTCTTCCGGAGCCGCTGGCTGGTCGGGGTGACTTCCAGCAGTTCGTCGTCCTCGAGGAAATCGAGGCTCTGCTCCAGGCTCAGGATCGTCGGTGGCGTCAGGTCGATGGCGTCGTCAGCTCCGGATGAGCGCATATTGGTGAGTTTCTTCTCTTTGCAGACGTTGACTTCCAGGTCGCCCTCGCGCGAGTTGAGCCCGATTACCATGCCTTGATAAACGGGGGTCTGGGGATTGATGAAGATGACCCCCCGCTGCTGGGCGTTGTTGATGCCGAAAGCTACTGATTTTCCAGACTCGCTGGCGACCAGGGCGCCGTTACGCATACGGGGGATGGGAGCACCCACCGGCTGGAAGCGCAAAAACATCGAATTCATGATCGCGGTGCCGCGCGAAAGCGTCAGAAGCTGATTCCTCAGGCCGAGGATGCCGCGCGTGCTGATCTCAAAATGCAGCCTGGTGGAGCCGTCGGAGCCTTCCTCCTGGCCGAAGAGAATACCTTTGCGCCTGCCGACCTCGCCGGTGACGGCGCCGACGTACTCGGTGTCGACGTCGATGGTGAGTTCCTCGATCGGCTCATGCGTTTTTCCGTCGATCCCTTTGTTGATCACCTGGGGCTTGCCGACCTGCATCTCGTAGCCCTCACGCCTCAGGTTCTCGATGAATACGGAAAGATGCAGCTCGCCACGGCCCGAGAGCACATAGTCGCCGTTCTCGCCGATCTCCATTCGCAGAGAGACGTTGGTCTCGAGCTCGCGCTCGATGCGCTCGAGTATCTGGCGGCTGGTCACATACTGGCCTTCCATGCCGGCAAAGGGCGATGTGTTGGCGCCCACCGACATCTTCAGGGTCGGTTCCTCGATATCGATTATGGGAAGTACTTCGGGGTTGTCGCTGTCGGCGAGAGTCTCGCCGATTCCCGCATTCTTGATGCCGGTCAATGAGACGATATCGCCGGCGTGGGCCTCTTCGACCTCGACCCGCTTGAGCCCCTGGGAAACATACACCTTGTCGATGCGGGCCTGCTCCTCGTTGCCGTCCTTCTTCATCAGGGTGATCGTGGTGCCGGGCTTGATCGAACCGCGCCTGATCCTGCCGATGGCGTGCTTGCCCTGATAGCTGTCGGGATCGAGCTGGGTAACCAGCATCTGGAACGGCTCGTCGGTAAGCACGTCGGGAGCCGGGATATGATCGAGGATAGCCTCAAAGACAGGGGTCAGGTCGGCGATCTCCTCGGAATTCTCGGGAATCTCCTCCCAGGCCTTGCCGCCGCGGGCGACCGCGTAGTAGATGGGGAAATCAAGCTGCTCCGGATCGGTAGCCAGGTCGAGGAACAGGTCATGGGTCCTCTCGATGACCTCCTCGATGCGGGCGTTGGGCTTGTCGATCTTGTTGATGACCACGATCGGCTTGAGGCCCAGTTCCAGCGCCTTCTTCAGCACGAACTTGGTCTGGGGCATGGGACCCTCCTGGGCGTCGACTACCAGGATGGCGCCGTCGGCCATGTTCAGGATCCGCTCCACCTCGCCGCCGAAATCGGCATGGCCGGGAGTGTCGATGATGTTGATCTTGGTGTCGCCATACTTCACGGCGGTGTTCTTGGCCAGGATGGTGATTCCGCGTTCCCGCTCCTGGTCGTTGGAATCCATGATCAGGGTCTGGCTGAAAGCGGCTTCGTTCTCACGGAAGGTCTTGGACTGCTTGAGAAGCCCGTCGACCAGCGTCGTCTTGCCGTGGTCTACATGGGCGATTATGGCTACGTTTCTAAGATTCACTTGCCCGGTTCCCTTTTCCATATTGTTTATTGTCCCTGCTTCCATCGATTTCGTTCCCGCTTCCAGTTCGTATTTTTTTGTTTCCGATTTCCGGCCGCTTGTTTCCGTGCATAAAAAAAGCCCCTGGCCGGAGCCTTGAACCGGATTTCATTGCTGTTTCTGTCTAATGTATTGTAGCAGCCAAAAGGCCATAAGACGAACCGTTAGATGCGGGTCATCCATGAAGTAATACTGATACCTGTGTTAACATACATCTGATCCACCGCGAAGGTGGCCACCGTCAAAGCGCTCAGACATAGCAAATTTATTCCTAAAAATACTTTCCTCTCCCAGGACGCTGATTGATGAGAAGTCCTTCACCGCAGATCAGGAATATATCTCCACCGGCCAGGCACTAGGGGAAAAAACCAGAAGACTCTTCAACGGATCCCTGGCGATCAGGGTGGTTACCGCCGGCTCGACCAATGCCTGTGAGCAGGAACTGGTCGCCCTGGGTAACCCATATTATGACGTGGAGCGCTTCGGCGTCCACTTCGTCGCCTCCCCCCGGCATGCCGACATGCTGATGGTCACCGGACCGGTCTCGCGCAACATGCGCGAAGCGCTGGTCAGGACCTACGAAGCCATGCCGGAGCCCCGGATCGTGGTCGCGGTCGGGGACGACGCTATCGATGGCGGCCTCTTCAAGGGCTCTTATGCAGTGCTGGACGGCGTCCATAATGTGATCCCGGTCGACTACCAGATTCCCGGAGATCCTCCCTCCCCCAGGCGCATCATCGGTTCGCTTCTGGCTATCCTCGGCGATCTCGACGGCTCAGCCGTTAAGATTCCCGGCGACATTAACGGCCCGACAGTGAACATCCCCGGCGACCATGACGGCCCGACCAAGAATAAAGCCTGATCCCGGATGGATTTCCTTATCACGCCAGCCGCCTATCTCATCATGCTCGCTTTCTTTGCGGCGGGAGCCCTCGGCGCCCTGCTCCTCTGGCGTAATGACAGGGCAGCTAACGCCTGGAGCCACTGGCTGGCGATCGCGGGGTCAGCTGCGGGCCTGATCTTTTCCGGCGCGGTTCTTTACAAAGGTGTGGCGCCATCGTTCGCCGCCGTCTCGTCGCTGCCACTGCTATCGCTATCCTTCCGGATCGACCGGCTTTCGGCGTTCTTCATGCTCGTGATCTCTCTGGTGGCGCTCGCCTGTTCCATCTATGCGCTCGGCTACGTCCGCCATTACTACGGAAATTACAGCATCGGTGTGCTGGGCTTCTTCTACAACATCTTCATCGCCAGCATGATCGCCGTGGTGACGGCTCACAACGCCCTTTTCTTCCTGATAGTCTGGGAAGTGATGGCGCTGGCCTCATATTTCCTTGTGGTATATGAGAACCGCGAGCCGTCGAGTATCAGAGCCGGCTCACTTTATTTCATCATGACCCATGCCGGAACGGTGTTCATCATCATCGCTTTCCTGCTGATGTACCGCTGCGCCGGTTCGTTTGATTTCGGCGCGCTCAGAGACGGCCTCAGCGACGCCTCGCCGCTGATGAGGAATGCCATCTTCGTCTCGGCGCTGATCGGATTCGGAGCCAAGGCCGGGATCATCCCGCTGCATGTCTGGCTGCCGAGCGCACATCCCGCCGCCCCATCCCATGTCTCAGCCCTCATGTCAGGTGTCATGATCAAGACCGGCATCTACATGATGATCCGCATCTATCTCGACTTCCTGCCCGGCTCGTACCTCTGGTGGGGCCTGGCGCTGCTTGTCGCCGGCGCGATCTCCTCCCTGCTGGGAGTACTTTACGCCCTCTCTGAGAGCGATCTCAAAAGGATGCTCGCCTACAGCAGCATCGAGAACATCGGCATCATCCTGCTCGGGCTGGGAAGCGCGCTGGTATTCCAGTCCTTCGGGTTGGACTCGCTGGCTGCACTTGGCCTCGCGGCGGCGCTCTTCCATACCATCAACCACGCTGCTTTCAAGGCGCTGCTTTTTCTGGGCGCCGGTTCGGTCATCAACGCGACCCATACGCGCAACATCGAAAAGTACGGGGGCCTGATAAAAGTGATGCCTCAGACGGCGTTCTTCTTCCTGATCGGATCGATCGCGATCGCCGCCCTGCCGCCGCTCAACGGTTTCTTCAGCGAGTGGCTGACCTTTCAGGCGCTGTTCCAGGGAGTCATGGCCTTCGATGTGGCCACCAAAGTCGTTTTCATCCTCGCGATTGGTTCGCTGGCCTTCACCGGCGGCCTGGCCGCTGCCTGTTTCGTCAAGGCGTTCGGCATCACTTTCCTGGCGCGCCCCCGCAGCGAGCAGGCAATGCACGCCAGTGAGTCAGCGCGCTCCCTGCTGGTGGCGATGGCTGGATTGTCGCTTGTCGTTGCCGGGCTGGGACTCTTCGCAGGCGTGGTCCTGGGTGAGCTGACGCCGGTAGCGGGCAGCCTCGCGAACCTTCGAGGCGCCCAGGCCGCCGATGTGGCCGGATTCAGGTCAGTCAGCATCGAGGGCGGATTCGCATCAGTCTCGATGCCAGCCCTCTTCTTCGGCCTGGCGGCCGTGATCGCCACCGTTGCTGTCGCGGTCAGGATTCTGGCCCGGCGCAGGAAGGTCAGGACCGGCCCCACCTGGGACTGCGGCACCGACCTCACCCCGCGCATGGAGATCAACGCTGAGGGATTCTCCCGCTCGCTGATCACCGTCATGCGGGGAGTGCTCAGGCCCAGCAGTGAGACCGAGATCGAGTATCACGACGCCAGTGGCTATTTCCCCCGGATCGGCACGGTCACCATGGGCCTGCACGACATCTATCAGACTTATATCTACAAACCCCTGCGGGACCTGACGACCATGGTCGCCGGCCAGGTGACGAAAGTGCAGAGCGGCAACGTCAACGCCTATATCCTCTACATCTTCCTGACCCTGATCGGCCTGCTGTTCTTCCTGGATGTGCAGTCATGAGTCTGATACGCCCGGAAACTGACGGCGCGCTCAGACAAATCGCGTTTGCCGGGGAGAGCCGATGACGCTGACAGAAATAACCTGCTGGCTTCTGCAGCTCCTGCTTGTGCCGGCGCTGTCGCCGCTCTTCGTCGGGTTGACCCGCAAGCTCAAGGCGCGGCTGCAGAGCCGCCGGGGCGCCGGGATCCTCCAGCCATACCGTGACCTCCGCAAACTGTTCAACAAGGACGAGGTCATCAGCGAGGACGCCTCCTGGCTGTTTCGCGCAGCACCATATCTGATCTTTGCGGTCACCATCATCATCGGCGCCAGCATCCCGCTTTTCTCGACTGTGCTATCTAACACCTACACGGGGGATTTCCTGGTAGTGGTCTACCTGGTGGCTCTGGGGACTTTCTTCCTCGCCCTGGCGGGTCTCGATACCGGCGGCGCCTTCGGAGGCTTCGGCTCCAGCCGCGAGATGATGGTAGCTGCACTGACCGAAGGCGGCCTGGTGCTGTCGCTCCTGGTGCTGGCACTCATCAGCGATACCACCAGTCTCACCGGCATCTCCGAGAACATCGGCGACCTGTCGTTCACGAGTTTCACGCCTATCATCCTGGCATTTATCAGTTTCTCCATAGCCCTGCTGGCGGAGAACAGCCGCTACCCGTTCGACAATCCATCCACCCATCTCGAGCTGACCATGATCCACGAAGCCATGATCCTGGAGTATTCGGGAAAACGGCTGGCGCTGATCGAGTGGGCATCGGCCAACAAGTATCTGATCTTCATCGCTCTGGGAGCGAACCTGTTCTTCCCCTGGGGGATAGCCCACTCGCTCGACCTTCCGTCCATCCTGCTCGCGCTAGCGCTGCTGATCGTAAAAGTGACGCTTTTCTGCCTGGCGATCGCTATCATCGAATCCAGCATAGCCAAGCTGAGGATATTCCGTCTGCCGGACCTGCTGCTGACATCTTTTGTCATCAGCGTCATCGCCCTGGGTCTGGTGAGCTGACTCCATGTCTCACCTGAACCAGCAGACCCTGTTACTGTTCGCAACTGTCATCTTCATGCCGGCGGTACTGCTGCACCTGACCCGGAAGAACACCGCCGCCGTCCTCCTGTATATGGTCCAGTCGTCAGCGATAGCCCTGCTGCTCGCCCTTTCATCGTTCGAACGTTTCTCGCCGCTGCTGCTCCTGGCAGTAGTCGCTACCGTGGCGGTCAAGCTCTTCATCGCGCCGTATTTCTTCTTTGGCCTGATCAAGCGGCACGAGCTGAGATTCTCAGTCAGCACTTACCTGAACACTCCCGTATCACTGCTGGTCATCGCCGCGCTGCTGGCGCTCACCCAGAGCGATTTCTTCGAGACCCTGGCGGTCCTGGCCCAGTCGAGCGAGGCGTCGCTGAGCCTGTGCTTCTCGACCATCCTGATATCTCTGTTCCTGAGCATCAACCGAAGGGGCGCGCTCTCCCAGATGATCGGGATACTCTCGCTTGAGAACGGCATCGTCGCCTTCGCCCTTTTCGCCGGCCTTGAGCAGAGCCCGGGCCTGCAGCTGGGCGTGACATTCAACATCCTCATCTGGGTTGTGATCGCTACTGTCTTCGCCTCGATGATCTTCCGCAAGTTCGGCTCACTCGACGTCACCACCATGAAGAAGCTGAAGGGCTGAGCGTGGCTCTCATCATCCTCATCGCCGCGCCGCTGCTCGCCGCCCTGGCCTCACTGGCGGTCCGGAAACGGGTCGCTATCCTCGAGCTGATCGCGGCGGTCACGGCTCCGATCGAATTCGCTGCGATCGTGGTGATCCTCAATGGGGTTTACCGGGATGGCCGCTGCGATTTTGGTACATATCTTTCGGCTGACGCCCTGGGTGCGGTCGTACTGATCACCATCGGCCTGGTCGGCCTGGCCGCGGCCTTCTATTCCATCGGATACCTGAGGGAAGAAGTGCGGAAGGAGATAATCGGCTTCAGCCGCGTTCGCCAGTACTGGGTGCTGTTCCATCTTTTCCTGATGGCGATGTTCTTCGCTGTCATAACCGTCAGCCCGATCATGATGTGGATCGCAATCGAGGCGACCACTCTCTCCACCGCTTTCCTTATCAGTTTCTATAACAAGGCTTCCTCCATGGAGGCCGCCTGGAAATATCTGATCATCAACTCGATCGGGCTGCTGCTGGGATTTTTCGGGACGCTGCTGTTCCTGACTCCCGAGCAGGGTTCAGGCATGGAAAAGTTCGTTGATTGGGCAGCGCTGGCTGAAAGCGCCAGCTCGATGAACCCGTCCCTGGTGAAGATCGCCTTCATATTCGTTCTGATAGGTTATGGCACCAAGGTCGGCCTCGCTCCGATGCACACCTGGCTGCCTGACGCTCACAGCAAGGCGCCGTCGCCGATAAGCGCCCTGCTTTCAGGCGCGCTGCTCAACGTCGCCATGATGGCCATCCTCAGATTCAGAATCGTCGCCGACGGCGCCGTCTCGCCATCGTTCACAAGGAACCTGATGATATATTTCGGCGTCGTCTCGATCGCGATCCCCGCCTTCATCATCGTCGTCCAGAAGAACTACAAACGCCTCTTCGCCTATTCCAGCATCGAGCACATGGGCATCATCTCGCTGGGATTCGGCTTCGGCGGGATCGGCGCCTTCGGCGCCCTGCTGCATATGATCTACCACTCCATGGTCAAATCGGTGCTGTTCTTCTCCGCCGGCAACCTGTTGCTGAAATATGGGTCCACTAAGATATATAAGGTGAAGGGAGCACTTTCGGTGCTGCCGGTCACGGGCGTGGTTCTGATCGTGGGATTCCTAGCCATCACCGGCATGCCGCCGTTCGGGATCTTTATTACTGAGTTCTACATACTGACTGCGGGCGTCACCGCCCATCTGCCGGTGGTGATCGGGGTGCTCTTCCTGCTGCTACTGGTGTTCGCCGGATTCCTCAAGCATATCGTCGGCATGATCTACCAGTCTGAGGCGGAAGTACCTGCGGAAACCAGCGGCGAATCCAACTTGCTGACAATAGTACCACCAGTATTATTATTGCTCCTGTTCATCGCCGCCGGTTTTTATCTGCCGGTGCCGGTCAGGTCGCTGATCGACTCAGCGGCCGCGATGTTAAATGGATAACTGATACGGAAGTCTGACTAGTGATGCAAATAACTGAAATCATCAAGCGATATATCCCCCACTACGCGGAAGCGACAAGCCACGGACGACTGATCACTTTCGAGGTGCAGCCGAGCGAGATCGTGGCTGTTGGCGAGAGCCTCTACACCCACCACCAGACGCCGCTGAAGATCATCACCGCTTTTGACGAGCGGCAGGAAGGCGGCAAGTTCCGGATCATGTATGTGTTCGGGCTGCCCGGCGAGAACCTGTTCCTCGCGCCATACATCATGGTGGATGAAGAATTCCCGTCACTGACCCCATCGTTTCATGAGGCGTCTATCTACGAGCGCAAGATCAGAACGTTCTTCGGTCTGAGACCTGCCGGCCATCCGAACCCGCGGCCGCTGATCCTCCATGAGAACTGGCCCCAGGATTTATTCCCCCTGCGAAAAGATTTCGACTGGCGGTCGAGACCGGAAACAGCCACAAGTGATTTCCAGTTCAGGAAGCTCAGCGGTGAGGGCATCTATGAGATCCCTGTCGGACCTGTTCATGCCGGCATCATCGAGCCCGGCCACTTCCGCTTCAGCGTCGCAGGCGAGGAGATACTGCTTCTGGAGCCAAGGCTGGGCTATTCCCACAAGGGTAGCGAGAAGCTGTTCGAGGTATTGCCGATAGCCGACAAGATCAGGCTGGCGGAACGTATCTCCGGCGACAGCAGTTTCAGCCACGCGCTGGCGTTCTGCCAGGCGCTGGAATCGTTGAGTGATATGGCGGTGCCAGAGCATGACGAATATTTGCGCCTGGCTTTCTGCGAACTGGAGCGCCTGGCCAACCACCTTGGCGACATCGGCGCCATCATGACTGACACCGGCTTCAACTTCGGTGGCGCCCAGTGCGGCCGCCTGCGGGAGGCCGTCATGCAGCTCAACGAACGGCTCACCGGCAGCCGCTTTCTGAGGGGCATCGTAAAAGTCGGTGGCGTCAGCCATGACATCCAGGCGAACATCTCAGTCGAGACAGCGGATGAAACCATCGCCTTCCTCGGAGCCCTAAGGAAGGATTTCGACGAGGTGATAGCGGTCGCCGCAAGAAGCAACACTCTGACCGACCGGCTGACGAATGCTGGTGTGCTTTCACATTCGATAGCCTGCGACCACGGGGTACTCGGAGTCGCCGGCAAGGGATCAGGCATGGCTGCCGATGCCCGCGTCGATTATCCCTACGGGGCCTATCATAAGATGAACGTCGAGGTCTGCACGGAACAGGATGGCGATGTCCATGCCAGGTTCAGTGTGCGGATCAGGGAAGTGCCTGGCTCTATCGAGATGATATGTCAGGCGCTTGGCGAGCTGATGCACGCAAGGACTGACCGACCGCTACATGATAAAGTCTATCCTCCGACCCTGACCCGGTCGTTAGAGTTCGAAACCGAGTCGGATTCGATCCCGTTAAAGAAAGATGCCTTCGCGATCGGCATCGTCGAAGGCTGGCGCGGCGACATCGTCTACCTGGTCGCCACTGATGCCAGTGGAAAGATCAGCCGGGTCGACGTGCGCGATCCCTCATTCCTGAACTGGACGGCACTGGGTTATGCCGGGCAGGATAACATGGTCCCTGACTTCCCCCTGATCAACAAGAGCTTCAATCTGTCTTATTCAGGGAACGACCTTTAAGCGCAAAAAACCCGTGTGCGACGAACATTCCCTCAGGAAACAGCACGCCGGTAAACCCGCGTTGCCCACGCCATGACGATGATAGTCGACGGCACCATGATCAGAAATGCCTCGATCACTACCGCGTCATTTATCTTCCCCGTCGCCAGGATCCGGTTGGCCTCGACCACGTAATACATGGGATTCAGGTGGGCGATCACGCGCATCCATTCCGGCGCCAGCGACAGGGGCAGCAGCACCCCCGAAAGCAGCAGGATGGGCAGGTTGATGCCGTTCATTATCGCTGCCAGACTGCTGATCTCCCTGGTGATGAGCGCCAGGGCGATAGAAAACGACGCGAATACCATCAGCAGCAATCCGAGCAGTACCAGTGAGACCAGCATGCCCGCGAGATGCAGATGATAGCCAAAGGGGATGGCGACGACCACAATCATTATGCTGAAGACGTACGTCCAGGTGAGGCTGGAAAGAACGGGCCCCATCAGCAGGGCGAACCGGCTGGCCGGACTGACCTGCAGCCGTTCGGTGAATCCGGCCTGGATCTCAAAGATTATGGCGAAGCCGGCTCCCGTGCCGCTGCCGAAAGCCATGAGCGCCAGAATGCCAGGCAGGAACAGGTCAAGGACATCCGTGGGCGGAAAACCGGGAGCGCCTGCCAGGTTCTCGAGCAGTGGCGTGAACAGCGCCAGGTAAAGCAATGGCGTGGATATACCTACTACGACCCAGACAGGGATCCTCAGCGTGTGAATCAAGCCCCGCCGGTAAAGCAGGCCGATATCGCGCATCATCTTCATTTCGGATCTCCGTTTTCTTCAGGCTGCCCGGTGTCGCGCAGAGACCGGCCGGTATGTCGCAGGAAGACATCATCCAAAGTAGGTTCGGACAGGGTGATGGTCCTCACGGCGATGTCGTTGCCGTCCAGCAAACGCAGGAGTTTCGGCAGTGCGGCTACACCGTCATCAACATACAGGCGCAAATGGTCTGCTTCGGTTGTGATGTGGCTGACGTAAGATTCCTTGCCGAGTAGTTCGGTGGCCTCGCCACAAACGTCAGCGTTTTTTAGACTGACCACCACGCTGTCCGCGGCGATCTCCTGCTTAAGTTCGCGTGATGTGCCTTCGGCCACGATCAGACCATGGTCCATGATCGCCAGCCGGTTTGACAGTACGTCAGCTTCCTCAAGGTAGTGAGTAGTAAGAAAGATGGATGTTCCCGAACCGCTAAGCCGCCGGATCTGCTCCCAGAGATTAGCCCGGTTCTGTGGATCAAGCCCGGTCGTCGGCTCATCAAGAAATAGCACATCAGGCCGGTGCATGATTCCCAGACCGATATCGAGTCGCCTGCGCTGACCGCCCGAGTATGTATCCACCCGGCGGCCGGCGAACTCACCGAGGTCGAGTGCGTCTATCAGCTCGTCCGCGCGAGCGTCGGCGTCGGCAGTACTCATGCCATAGAGTTGCCCCTGAAGTATCAGATCCTCCCTGCCTGTCGAAAGACGGTCGCCTCCCCCGGCCTGACTGACATAACCGACCCGGCGACGCACCTCATGTGGCTGCTTTTTTACATCAAAACCAGCAACGATGGCTTCACCGCTATCGATCGGAAGCAGCGTCGCCAGCATCCGCAGGGTAGTCGTCTTTCCGGCTCCGTTGGGACCCAGAAATCCGAATATCTCGCCCTCACCGATGCGCAGGTCGACACCGCGCACGGCATCCACGGCGCCTTTTTTTGATTTAAAGCTCTTGCGGAGCCCGGTGGTTGTGATGACATCTGGCACTTAACGGTCCCTGATACGAATTTACTAACGGAGATAATAGCGTAAATTATGCGCGTTTTGTTCAGCTTCGATCTGGAGATGGATAGTAATCAGGATAAAAGGAGCAGTTCATGGAACGAGACATCCAATGGCAATAAAACAACCGACACTCTCAGGCGAACGCGTCCTGCTTCGACCGGTCCGGCCTGAAGATCTGCCCGGATTGCGTGAGATCCTGGCCGAGCCCGAGATAGCCAGGTGGTGGAATCCCGGCGAACCGGACCAGCTGCTTGCTGACTGGCTTGACATGCCGCCGGAGACCGTTTTCGTGATCGAAACCGAGGGGGAAGTGATCGGCAGCATCGAGTTCTCGGAAGAGAAAAGCCCCGACTACCGCCACGCCGGGATCGACCTCTTCCTGGACTCGGTTCACCACGGGCAGGGGCTTGGCAGCGACACTTTACGGACCATGGCCAGATACCTCTTCGAGGAACGAGGCCATCATCGCCTGACAATCGATCCGGACGCGAGCAACGAACGGGCGATCCATGTCTATCGCCGGGTGGGCTTCCGTCCAGTCGGCATAATGCGTTCCTGTGAGCGCGGAGCCGACGGTTCATGGCACGACTGCCTTCTACTCGAGATGCTGAAAGGTGAGTTGTCTTAACGAGCTGCTTGCGGCTGGATCGTCAGCGACTGTATATTCTCTAGTCACGATGAACTCCGAACCCCGGGGTGACTGCTGAACCTCACAGATCTGATAATCATCTTCCTGCTGCTGGCCGCCGTGATCAGGGGCATCAAGGCGGGCCTGATGCAGCTCGTCCTGTCATATGCCGGTTTCATCGGTGGCCTCCTGCTGGGCGCGCGGCTCGCCGGCTGGATATTGCCTTCAATCCAGAGCTCCATAACCAAGCTGGTCATCGTCCTCGTTGTCGAACTCGGCATGGCCATGCTCCTCGCCTCGACCGGTGAGATCGCCGGCCGTTACCTGAACACTCTGGCGGGCCGTTTCCACCTGCGCAATCTGAACCAGATTCTGGGAGCCGGCCTGGCAGTGGCATTCACTTTGGTCATGGTCTGGCTGGTGGCATCAGCACTGACCAATGTCAGGAGCAACGAGATCGGCCGCCAGATCAACCAGTCCCGCATCGTCAGGGAGCTGAACGCGCGATTGCCGACTCCTCCCGACGTGATGTCTCAACTGGAGAACATCATCAGCCCGAATGGCTTCCCCAACGTCTTTCTGGGGCTCGAGCCGCAACACCCCACTGTCACCGCCAGCAACTCTCTGGACGGCGCGGCGATCGAACAGGCCGCGGCTTCAGTAGTGAAGATCCAGGGGGAAGGGTGCGGCGGCATGGTCTTCGGTTCCGGGACCGTCGTGGATGACGGAATCGTGGTCACAAACGCCCATGTGGTCGCCGGGGTCGCCAGCCCCGAAGTCGTAGGCGCGGACGGCGCCTACGCGGCAATCCCGATCTGGTTCGATCCCGACCTGGATATAGCCATCCTGGCTGCTGAAGGCCTCGCAGACGCGCCATTGGCCCTCGCTGGCGAGGTATTGCAGGACAACAACGCCGCCGCCGTCATCGGTTATCCCGGCGGCGGGCATCTGACCATAGAGGACGGCGTGATCATCGACCACGTGACCGCCAGCGGGCGCAACATCTACAACCGCGGCCTGGTGTTCAGGAATATCTATGAGGTGCAGGCTGAAGTGCTGCCTGGCAATTCCGGCGGCCCGCTCATAGCCGCCGACGGCACCGTCGCCGGCGTTATTTTCGGTAGCTCGGTGAGCCAGAGCAACGTCGGCTATGCCCTGATGATCGACGATGTCAGGCCGCTGATCCAGCAGGCCGTCGACTCATACACGCCGGTCAGCACAGCCGGTTGCGCTTCGGGATGATACCTGCGGCTATCCCGCGTTCTCGTCCGTGAGCCAGAGGCCGAAGGGATTCCCCTCGGGATCGAGGCAGAGAGCGAAATAGCCCATCTGGGGGACAGCCATCTTCTCGATCAGGACCTGTCCGCCGTTCTCTTTCACCTGGGCCGCGGACTCTTCGATGCTGTCTACGTCAAAATAGTCTACCCTCCCCTGATCGGGTTCGGTCCTCTTGTAAAGGCCGCCACCGACCGCGTCACCATCTCCCGAGACCTGGATGAGGCGGTAGTCGCCCATCCCCGCCTGCGGCTCGCCGATGCTCCAGCCGAGCACGGTGCGATAGAAATCGGCCAGTTTCGCCGGATCGTCCGCGGGAATCTCGAAGTGGATCAATTGCCCTTTCATGGCCTGCTCCTTCCATATGATGTTTTCAGACTGTGCTCGACTTCTTCCACATGGAGAAAATGCCAAACACATCCAGAGCCCGGATCACTCATTCTGAACTGAGCCTGCGACGATTATTGGATTCTCATGCGGCGTAAGCTCGGCTTTTATTCCCGCGGATGCGATGACTTCGGAGGCACTGCAGGTATTCGCGGACAACCAGCCGATGACGCCCATCGTCGAGACGATGCGGTCACTCCTGGTGGATGGCAGCGCTGGACCGGACGTCTGGGCAGCGATCGGCTGGTGTGTCGCCTTATTGATCGCCTCATACCTGCTGGCGCTGAGGATCTACCGGAAAAGAACGATGTAGCCGGGCTAGCGCCTCATAATCATGTTTTCTCACTGAACTCGATGGCACGATCGAAATATGTCTCCATGGCGATGGGGCCGGTCATGGTCGAGGGCTCCATGTACAGGCGGAAACCGAGAAACATGGACTGGTCCAGATCGATGCCATTGATCCCCTGATCGAAGGGCACCTCGGTCGTGTGCGGGTCACCGTTTGCGTGCCTGGCGATCTTCCAGACGTAGAAATATTTCGCGTTGGGGTCTCCCGGCAGAAATTCCTCGGCGGTGCCGGCGTACATCCTGTTCCAGGCGCTGGCCACGCCGTTGGCCTGAACAGTCCCATAGACGGAGAAGCTGGTATATGTCGCCCGGCCGATAGCCGCGTGGTTGATTCCATAGATGACGACGAACTGATTGGGGTCATCCGCCAGGGTGAACTCGGTCGTCCTCAGATATAGTGCGTCCCGGCCCGGCCCGGCATTGCTCTGCATCTGCTGGACGGCGTCAAGACCATCTACGCCATCCGCGCCGCCGCCCCAGGGGCTGGTAACGGGCTCGACAGCCGCAAGATTGGAATATTTCGCCAGGATCGCCTGGCGCAGTTGCTCGGCAGTGGCGCTGAGTTCGAGTTCCCTGAAGTCGCCGGTGCCGCGGACGCGAGACGCCGGCATATCGTAGGGACTCGCTTGCACGGTCTCGTTCGGGGTGACGCGGAAGACCTGCATAGTGGGATTGTTCATATAATCCTGCCCTGCCTGCTGGTCGTCGGGATAAGCGAATCGATGCAGCAGCGTCATTGTATCTGATTTGCCGTCCAAACCCAGCTTGAGCAGTTGCGAAGGGACCACATACACGTTGATGATATCCGGTGAGTAGCCGGCGGTCTGGGCCGCGGCGGTGATGCGATCCGCCACTCCCTCGTCCGCGGCCATGATGATCATCGTGTTGCGCTGATAAGGATCGTCCTGCGGACCGTCGGTCTTGATTACCATCGGGTTGAGCGGGTCTCCGTAGTTTCCGAAGATTATGACCGGTTTGCCCGTCTGATCCGACCAGCGCGAGACTATCTCGGCATCGTAGCCAAAATAGGTGCACTTCGGCGGCGTTTTGCCAACCAGGACAATCGCCTCGTCAGGCCGCAAACGGTAATCTATATAAAGCCCACTGTTGGCAGGGTTGAGCGCCGCATCGGTGAACACCGGCGGCGCCGTCTCGCCGGGAGCCATCGGCAATCTGGGAGACAGATAGGGCGCTCCGGCATTCTGGTAATTGGCGTTGGTGAAGAGTCCGGCCTGGGCCATGGCGAAGACGTCTACTGTCTGCAGCTTGCCTGTCTGTAAGGAGAAGCCGCCATCGGTCAGGGCGGTCTGGAAGGAATCGACGTTACCGGCTTTATTTGTATCTGCCTGATCGCAGGAGCTTGCCATCAAAAGCGCGCAGACGAGGATCGCTATCGCGAAACACACCCTCAACCTGTTGACGGCAGACCGTTCCTCGGTCGCGTTTGATCCTTTACCTGTAGTCACGGGTCCCCCTTGAATTGGAAATCTATTCCCCTCTTATATTGATTGATAATCCGTGTAATCCTGCGCGGTGATTTGGATAGCACGTCGTTATACTTTGGATCTAACCATCAAAAAGTAGGTAATTCTGAGAAGCGCGGTTTCATCGAGGCCGGCTTGCGCGGAGTAATCAGAGATAAGATCGCACCATTTCAATGTCATCGATATGACAACAAAAAATGGCTTAAAAAAGCCATTTCTGAGGGGTGAAGATATGGTGGACCTTACCGGTAGCTATTCGAACCTGGCAGTTCTCAATGAGCTAGTAGCGGTGATTAATGAGGTAATGACCGCCTAGAATGAGCAGGAAGCAGAAGAATATACAGACGAATATTTCTAGGCTATACGGTTATCTTCGAGCACTTCAAATTGTTCCGCATCAATTTCCAAGAAAGCTTTGTTGTCGTCGTCCCAATTGGTAAATATAAATTTGCGCATCGGCGGTTCTGCACTCATCTCAGTCAAACTGTAAAGCATCATACTCTGCGGTTCATTAAAACTGACGGCGTGAACGTCAGTAAATTTCACGAGAAATAATTTCCCACTTGATCCCTTAACCCGTACCTGAACGATCCTGCCATGTTGTTCGTAATCGACTATATTGCCATCATGAAAATCAGGATCACCAACATAGCCCATGAACTTTGGCTCTTCTTCAGAAGGAAGAGTGTATTTTTTCGCGCTACCTGTTAAGTAAGCCGCGGCTTCATCAAGAACCGTAATGAATGAATCGAGTTCCAGATTTCGCATGACGAGACTCTCGACTAAACCAAGCCCTGGTAATTCCACCATTAAATTCTCAGGACCACTTTCTTGACTGACAATTGCCAGAAACTTCCCCTCAAGTATTATCTCCGCATAAACCTTCTCGTGCTCAGGATCATCTGCAATTATAATTTCAAACTTTTCATCGATCTTCATGAAAAAACTCACCCCCCCCCAAGATGTAATCAATTTCGTTCTGATGGATGTCATTTTATCGTTCGACAAGCATCATTTCTTTACATCTTTTCAAAAAGGTAATCATGAAAGCTCGAACCCTGTTTGGTGTCAAGAATTCGGGCACAAAAAAAATGGCTTAACAAAGCCATTTCTGAGGGGTAAAAAGATGGTGGGCGATACCGGGTTCGAACCAGTGACCCCCAGCTTGTCGAGCTGGTGCTCTCCCAACTGAGCTAATCGCCCTGATGTACGTGCTTATTTCCCGAGGATTTGGGGAAACGTTTGGCTGGTAGCGATTTCATTGTAGCTATCCATTAAGCGCATCGCAAGATTGGGCGGATGTTCCGGCCGAGTGCGGACATGTTCACTCAGCGGCGCTGATGTTCTTGCATCGATCATTCAGGAGGCGATATGAAAACCAAGCCTGGCGGCGGCCTGAAAGAAGTCCACGTCAACATCCACAACATCACCAACTGCATCTGCAGGAAGTGCCCCAGCTATCCCGGCATGTTCAGGGAGCTGACCCATGCCGAAGCACCCGGCCTTTATTGCGCTCATGGCAAGTCGAGGCTGGACATCGAGAAGAACGGATGCATCTGCGCAGAGTGCAAGGTGCACAAGGAGAACTTCCTGGATTCAGCTTACTACTGCGCCCATAAATAGGGGGACCCTAGCGGTCCAGGGCCCAGCCCACGTACCAGGATTTAAGCCGATCGTCGACACTGGTGGAAAGCTTTTCCAGAGCCTTATGATCGATGCCAGCGAGCGCCTGGCGCTCCTCGCCGGACAGCTCATAACCTTCAAATGCCGACTGCGGACTCCGCTTCAGCAGCTCGCGGTATCGTTTATCCACAACAGCCCGGCCCATGACTATGCCTACCCCCTGCTTCGACACATCGTCTCCCTTCGAATTCGAAGTCAGCCTGCGATCGCTCACTGAAACCCAGGCAGGCCGTATATTTTCCCCTGTAACGGGTGCATAAAGGAAATCTGGTGAACCGGCATAATATATACCCGATTGATTTTTATATTACTCCCCACATTCCTTTATTCGGGGTCATGCGGCCCTTTTTGCGTTTGGGACTCCACATATAGTGGAAATGATTATAAAATCGCACGAGCACTTATCGTCCACATTCGAAAGTGAGGATCCATGGTCAAGAATATCCTGGTAGCAACCGATGGTTCGCCCCGTTCAGAGAAAGCAGCCGACGCCGCGATCATGCTAGCTAAAAGCTGTAACGCCCAGCTGCATGTGTTGAGCGTTGTGGATTCCGGCAAGCCCCGCTCAGCCATGGATTTCGACCTGGACGTCGCCGAGGAGATCAAGGAAGATAATCCCGAGATCTCAGACGAATGGGAGGAAGACCGCATGAAGCCGGAGCAGCAGTTCGTCAGCCATGTCACCGACAAGGCATCTGGAGCCGGTGTTGAAGCTCACGCCCTCGTCCGGCTCGGGCATCCCGCTGAAGAGATCGTCAGCGCCGCCAAGGAGAACGACTGCGACATGATCGTTGTAGGCACCCACGGCCGAGGCCCTGTAGCAACCGCCGTGATGGGAAGCATCGCGACCAAGGTGATCCATGATGGTTCGACACCGGTACTCGTAGTTCCGGCGACTGACTGACGACTCTCAAGCGGCTGACTGACAGTTCAGACACAGGCGCTAACGAGCGGATTCAGGCATAAAATAACGACCCCGGCGGGGATCGTCAGATCTTACCCGGGTATGGGGGGCTGTCAACCGAGGTCTTTTCCCTCGACTTCGTTGAAATGTCCATTCCACATCACCCGCTGGCTGGTGAAGATGTTGCGGTTCGGCGTGCCCGGACTCGACGGATTATAAGTGGCTGAATCGTAACCGCGCACCTCGACCGGACCGGTCATCACTCCCGGGAACACTGGCGTCTGGGTCGCGCCCGGGGCGATAGTCAGCGTTGTCATCTTCGTGCCGGCGATCCACACCTCTGCCTTGACCTCGCCCGCTGTTGGATTGGATACGAGCACCCAGTTACTGGACCCTGCAGAAGCCTGGTCGTACCAGGAAAAGTGATATGAGGGCGCCAGCCTGTTGACGCCGTAACCGGCCATCTCGCCAAAGGATGTACCGAACAGCACTCGCTGGGTAGTGAAGAAGGCCATGGCTGTATTAGCCGGGCCATCCGGCTGGTAAGTCGCGGCCTCGTATCCTCTCACCAGGACTGGACCATCCATGACGCCGGCGAATTTAGGCGTGACGCTGCCTCCCGGCGGCACCACGAAATACTGGTCGCCGGTGGCTGAGTCGGTCATCTTCTGGCCGCCTATCCAGATCTCTGCTGCCAGCTCCCTGTCAGCGCTTGGATTCGCCACTAGCACCCAGTCCTGGGCGCCGCTGCTGTAGTTGTCATACCAGGTGAACAGATATTCGTTGCCGAGATCGGCTGCCGGGATGCCCATGACCTCATTAAAGTTGCCGCTCCAGAGCACCCGCTGTGACACCAGGATGTTCCTGGGCGTAGAGGGGCTGCCGGGCTCGTAACCAACGACCACGACCGGCCCGCCCATGACACCAGCATACTCTGGAGCCACGAAACCGCCGGCATCGACATGGTAGGGCGTGCTATTCATCTTCTGGCCGTCGATGTAGACGTCGGCCTCAATCGCGGTGACACCCGGGTTGGCAATCAGGATCCAGTCACGACTGCCGGCGCTCTGCGCGTCATACCAGGTGAAGAAGTAAGTATCGTCGAGGCGCTCTTCCTCCATGGCGGTTATCTCCTCGAAGGAATCGCCATAGAGCGTTCTCTTGCTGATTATCTCCTGCTTGCCATCGAGCGATTCGACCCGGATGGGGCCACCGGAAGTACCGGCGAAGGAAATGGCGGTTGCGTTGGCGGGATCGACCATCAGCGGCGCCGCGTTGGCTTTCTGGTTGCCGATGTATACGTCGAATCCGACCTGTCCCGAGCCTCCCGCCGGATTGCCCATGACCACCCAGTCACGCATGCCCAGGGTCTGCTGGTCATACCAGGTGAAGTAGTAGAGCTTCGGCGCCGGAGCCGTAGTGAAGCTCCAGGAATAATTCTGCTGCAGAGGATTGCCGGCCAGATCAGTGACCGCGGTGGTCAGGGTGGCGTCATAGGTGGTCGAGTACTGAAGGCTACCGGACGGATCAAGCGTAGCCGTTTTACTGCCGCCATCGTAGCTCAGTGCAGCGCTTACCGGTGCGCCTGTGTCATGCCGCACCAGTGTGAAGCTGGATGATGTGATGCTTGCGGGTGCCATGTCCTCCGAGAAGGCCGCGGTCACATCGCTGCTGTAGTAGCCGGTCGCCCCGTTCGCGGGACTCACCGTCGATACAGTCGGCGGAGTATCGTCATTGGATGGGACGTATGAGTAGACAGTCTGATAGTCGTTGACGGCTATTGGCGTATCCGTCGCGGTATAAGTCGTACCGTTATCGGTGATAGCGAACTTGGTGATGGTCCCTGTATCCTGGCCGGCGGCATCGTATACCTTCAGGAACCAGCGGTTCTGCCAGCTGGGCGGCAGCCAGGATGAGGCGCCGGCGATATCCACGGTGGAATACAGGTTATCGGCTGAGCCGCCCTGGCGGTTGGATACTACGGTCGACCAGGAGGGCGCCGCCGGATCGCCCACGCCCAGAGTGACTACCAGGTCGCCGCGGTATGTGTGGCTGATCTCGATCCGTGCGGTCTGATTCGACACCGCGCCACCTCCGATCCCTACGGCTGCGAAGCCGTTCTGGACTGCGGTGACTTCGGCGCTGCTTGCCCCATAAAGGTCAGAAGCAGCCTGGACGCTGGCGTCGCGCGCATCAGTGAACTGGGAGCCTGAATTGAGGTAGACGGTGAGGGTCCTGTACCAGATCTGCTCCATCTTCTCCTTGCCGATCGCCGTCGCGATGTTGTATGCAGCCTTGTTGGGAATGCCGCTGTTGGTGTGCACGCCGCCGTTGTCACTGGAAGTGTAGACGTAATTGTTCATGTGGTCGGGCTGACCGTAGGTGGTCGGGCTCGACAGACTTCGAAGGGCGTCACCCGGAGTGTACGGCGTATAGACATCCTCGCCGAGCAGCCAGTCGTTGCGGTCCACCATGGCGCCGAAGACGTCCGAGTACGATTCGTTGAGAGCGCCTGATTCGTAGGAATAAACCAGGTCGGCGCTGTACTGGGTGACCGCGTGTGTCAGCTCGTGCGCCACGACATCAAGGCTGTTGCCGAGTGGGCTGAAGACATTGCCGTCACCATCGCCATAGACCATCTGCTGGCCGTTCCAGAAGGCATTGTTGTAACTGCTGCTGTAATGCACAGTCGTGGTGATGGTCGCGCCGGCGTTGTTGAAGCTGTCGCGGGCGAAAGTGTTGAAGTAGTAATCATAGGTCGAACCAGCGTTGTTATGGGCATTCTGGGCGACCGAGTCGCCGGAGGAGCCGCCCTCGGTTATCAGCAGGGTACCGGGAGTGCTTGTGCCGTTACTGGCGGTATAGGTACGACGATTCTTGGCGTTTTCGAGTGCGTCGTATCGGGATACGACTGTGCCGTCGTTGGCGTCGATGAAGTAGACCATGCGGGTCGGCGGGTCGTCACTGGCCAGCGTCACCTTCCAGGTGAGGCGTGGTTCGCTGCCGGCCGGCGCAAAGATGACCAGTTGTGTGGGCTCGAACGACGATGGGCTGACATCGAAACCGATGTCAGCTCGCGCAGCTTCAGCCGCCTCATCGATGGTGATCGCAGGCTCGACCGGTATAGTGATGCCAGGCCTGTAGTTGCCGTTCACCGTGCCGATCCTGCCATCGGCTGTGTAATGGAAACCAAGTTCAGACCCGAACACGGGGATGCCCTTGTAGACCTGGGCCATCTGCAGATGCACCATCCCCAGCTCATCGCCATACTGCCTCTCGGCGACAAGCTCAGTGGCAGGGTCGTTCATCTGGAAGAGTTCCCGGTTAGCAGACAGGAAGGCAAGCGACTCGTCGAGCGGGCTGCCGTCAATGGGCGGATTGATCGAACCAGTGATGAAAGCCGGCACGCCGGTGGCGCTGTCCCAGCGGATATCGGCGGTCTGGCCGTCTGCCAGCGAGACGCCTGTGGTCGTTTCCTTGCCGGTATCCGGTGGACGTGTCGCTACAGTCTCGCTACTGCCGGTGGAAGCAAAAGAAGTGAGTGGTGCTGAGGCGGGCAGACCAGGTGCTGCAACCGTTTCGGTCGATCCTGCAATGTCACTTGTGAGGGATTCGACAACCGGCACCGCAAAGAAGAGCGCCGCCGAAAATATAGTAAGCACGACTACCAGAAACAGTGCTTTTTCTGGCGGCCGCCACCTTGAAGGCCTCATGTCATTACTCCCAGTACCCATAGCTCAACTTCCCGACCGATCGGGCGCCTCCCCCATCGAACTACTGGGATTTCAGCCGCGTGCACATGACTGGCCCGAACCCTCACTACTAGCTTCGGCCTGCCACTGCCTTTTATGAGCGATTAAAGCGGTATCTGGCTTATTCGGGGGATTCCCGGGCGATTCCGGGAGATAACCGGGCATACTGTGGGGATTCCGGCCTAAAACCGGGGTTGCAACGGCTAATTCTGGGGTTCTACGATGACCTTGATGGAGTCTTCGGGATTCACAACCAGCTCGAAGCCACGGCCGGTCTCTGCAAGCGGAAGGCGATGGGTGATGGTCTCTGAAACTGGCAGGCGTCCGGCCCGGATCAGCTCCAGCGCCAGGCTGCAATCGGCGGGGCTGCCCGCGTAGCTGCTGGTCAGTGTGGCTTCGTTCCGCCAGAAGAAGTCATTGAGGTTGAGGGGGATGTCCACTTCCGGACGGGTCGTCGCAAAAAACAGTACTGTCCCCGAGCGGGATACAGATTTAAGCGCCTGCTCGATGGCCTGGGGGGCTCCGGCGCAGACAATCACCAGGTCGGCGCCCCGCCCTTCATTTGCCTTTCTGAAAAGCGCGGGGACTTCCTCGTCGGCGCGGAACGCAGTCTCGGCTCCAAGCTGCAGCGCCTTGTTAAGGCGGAAGTCCACCATGTCGGTAGCGGCGATGAAACCGGCGCCCAGGGCGCGGGCCACCATAACGTGCAGGATCCCGGAGATACCGCTGCCGATTACCAGTACCGAGCATCCCGGCCGGAAATTCGCCTGCCGCTGCCCCCGCAACACGCAAGCCAGCGGTTCCACGAAAGAGCCTTCCTCATAGGAAACAGAATCGGGAAGCAGAAAAGTGCCACGGTCGACGTTGATCGCCGGCACGCGCACATACTCTGAAAAACCGCCGGGTTCGAAGCTGGTGGTACGCAGGGTATCGCAGACGGTCTCGTGGCCGCTGGCGCAGTAATGGCAGGACATGCAGGGAACATGGTGGGTGACAGCGACGCGGTCGCCCTCATGGAAAGTGGTGACCCCCTCCCCCACTTCGACCACTTCGCCGGCTATCTCATGGCCGAGCACCAGGGGCACCTTACCGGCACGGTACCATTCCATGACATCGCTGCCACAGATGCCGCTGGCTTCGATCCGCACCAGCAGTTCGCCCGGGCCGAGCTGCGGGACCGGCATCTCCTGCAGCCGCAGGTCGCGGTTGCTGTAATACATGGATACGCGCATGGTTATCCCGAACCTCTGTCCGGTCCTAGGCCCTGGACCTGGTTCTTTTCGCTTTTGCCGCGGACTTCTTCTTAGGTGCTCCTGCCCGCTTTGCTTTGGCTTTTGCCTTGATCACCTTGCCGGCTTCCTTGTCGCGCACACTCTTGAAGATCTCAAGGCCTTCCTTGACGCTGGCGCCCTTGTGGACTACCGCACGAACCGCCTGGATCATGCCTACGGGACTTGTGGACTGGAAGATGTTCCGGCCCATGTCGACTCCGATGGCCCCGGAATCGATGGCGTTGCGGGCCATCTCCAGGGCGGCTTTCTCGGGGATCTTCTTGCCGCCGGCGATTACTACCGGAACCGGACAGCTCTCGACGACCTTGTCGAAGCCGGGCACGTAGTATGTCTTGATGATGTCGGCGCCCAGCTCGGCGCCCATGCGCGAGGCCAGGCCCATGTAGCGGGCGTCGCGGGCCATCTCGCGGCCGACGGCGGTGACACAGAGCATGGGGATGCCGTACGCCTGCGCCTCATCGATCAGCTCGGTGAAGGCCAGAATAGTGTCTCGCTCGTAATCGGCGCCCACGAGTATCGAGAAGGCGATACAGGAGGCGTTGAGACGGATGGCATCTTCGACGCTACAGACGACACCCTCGTGAAGCATGGCTTCCTTGTTGAGGATGCTGGTTCCACCGGAGACCCTGAGCGTGATCGGTATATCCACGTCAGGATCGATGTAATAGCGCAGGGCGCCACGGGTGAGCATAAGAGTATCTGCGTAGGGCAGGAGCGGATTGACGGCCTCATCGAGCTTCTCCAGGCCTGAGGTGGGTCCCATGAAATAACCATGGTCCACCGCCAGCATGACCGTCTTGCCGGAAGCCGGTTTGATGATGCGGGAGATGCGGTTCTGTTTTCCCCAATCCATGTGATTCAACCTCCGTCGGTGTCTTTTGAGTGGCCGCGCGGCCCGGTGACGCCCGCCATCGGGCGCTTCTAAGGCCCGGCGCTCGTTTTCACCCGGTCCAGCCGGTCTGCAGCGCGGAAATAATAAGATATCACGCCCGGGTGCGCCGTTGCCAGAATGAACCGGCTGCAGAAATGAGGGGGAGCTTCCCGGCTGCGACTGGACCCCACTTCCATCTTCTGCTGAGACCAGCCGTACAGGCAGGAGACATGCCGCGAAAGGAGCGCTTAAGTTATTTGACCCGGATACCGTAAAATGGTTCATGTTTTTCAGTCAGATGATAAGGAAGGGCAGTATCAGCCTTATTGTGGCGGTCATCGGTCTGACCGGCGCTTCATGCAACAGCGGCGACGACATCACCACCACTCCGGCCGCACCGGGAATGGACAAGCCGCACGCAGTGACAGCCGTGATCGAAGATGGATCTCCCGTCACCAGGGGCGGCGAGGGTGATCCTGTCGAGGACATGGCGGCTTCAACAAGAGCGATGCAGTCAGAGCTTCGGAATGCCGCTGTCGCAGAGGAAAGTTACTTTACGGAAAATGGCGCCTATACGGTAGAGATCAGTGAGCTCGTACAGGCTGGCTTTGAGCCTTCCCCGGGCAGCGACTTCCTGATCGTCGAAGCTGACGCTTACGGATACTGTCTCGAGATCAGTGACCGCAACCTGTGGTTTTACTTTGACAGCACCGAGGGCGAGCCGCGAACGGGCAGTTGCCCCTGACTCAGGCCTGACCAGCTGCCAAGCTGCAGAGCATGCGGCTGTCACTACTGGTCAGATGCCCAGCTTCTGCCGCAGTGTGACCAGGTTCATCACATCTTCCTCGTTATACTTCAGTAGAACTTTCAGGGCATCCTCATCTCCCTTGTGCTTCCAACGGCTCCAGCAATCCTGTATCTCATAATTTGACAGGGGTGGCTGGGTGCGGATGATGCCCAACTGCTGCTCAACCGATTTCAGGCCCCCCTTCAGGCCCAGCGGCCAGCAGTCTTTTTTACCCTCCGCCCGGCAATCGTACATGAGATCGCGGCTCCTGTAGCGATCCCGCAGATCGATCCCATGAAACTGCTCGATGACCTTGAGGTCGAAATTGTTGCCGTTGAAGGTGAAGATGTTCTCCGCATCGGGAAGGGCGGCGTTGAGAGTTCCGGCGGATATGTCAGGCCAGAGCATCTGGACCAGGCCCGTCTGCTCGTGGAAAAAGCCTACCACGGAGATGTAATGCATACGGCCGGGGAAAGAGCGGGTCTCGATATCGAGATAGATCGAATCCATGTACTTATTGTAGACAATAGGCGGGACGGAACAAATCAGGGGCGCTACCGGAGCGCCCCTGACATAAGTGCTATCTGATTGGCGGTGTTACTTGCGGCGAATCCGGATCAGCTTGCCGATGGGCATGAAGATAAGGCCCAGCGGAGTAACCGCTCCCAGAGCGATAAGGATCGCCGTGATAAGGCTAAGGCCGGTCATCGGCAGCGAGCCGCGCTCGACAGCAGCAGTGAGGCTGAAGTTCGATGCGAACGTACCGCTGGTGCTGCTGTCGCTGACCGCGTTGTTGCTGTCCGTCGGGTCACTGGTGTTGTCGTCGACCTGACCGGAGTTATCGTCTGAATCGTCATCAGATTCGTCCTTGTTGTCGTCGGAGTCATCGTCTGAGTCATCGCTGTCATCGTCGGAGTCATCCTCGGACTCATCGTCGGAGTCGTCGTCCTTGTCGTCGGAGTCGTCGTCGGAATCATCGTCGTCGGAATCGTCGTCGGAATCGTCGTCATCGGAGTCATCATCGTCTGAATCATCGTCGTCGGAATCGTCATCATCGGAATCGTCATCATCCGAGTCATCATCGTCGGAATCGTCGTCGGAATCGTCGTCATCAGAGTCATCGTTACATCCGGAGCAGATGGTCAGCTGCGTCGTGAAGTTCCTGACGCCTCCAGGTACATGCCATTTGAGAGTGAAGATGGTGTAATCGCCCGCCTGAAGGCAGCCGAGGTCCGGCAGGAGGCTGGCGAGCGTGACCCCATTGCTGGCGGTCGCGGTCTCAACATGAACGTTATGTGCCGTACCTGGACCGTTGTTAGTCAGTTTGTAATCAACCGACAGGAGGCCGGCCATGTAATCATCCCAGGTAGCCCAGTAGACGCCAGGATTTCCATATTTGCATTCCAGGCTGAGGCTGTACTGGTCGGCTACCGCAGAGTCGTCTGAATCATCGTCGTCTGATTCGTCGTCATCAGATTCGCTACCGCAGTTATCGCAGTCATCGTCTGAATCATCAGATTCGTCGTCGGAATCGTCATCGTCACTGTCATCTGAATCATCGTCGTCAGACTCATCGTCGCTTTCATCATCAGACTCGTCATCATCAGAATCGTCATCGTCCGAGTCATCTGAGTCGTCTGAGTCATCGTCATCGGAACTCGTTCCACTTCCCCCGGGTCCGGTGCTGCCGGAAACAGTGTTCACCGCAGCCGTGTCTCCCGCGGGCATATCTGCAGTCAGAGGGCCGGCAGCGCTCGCGGCGGTAGTCGTGGCAGCGGCTTCGCCAGTTTTGGCGGCAACGCTTGTATCCGCCCCTGAGTCAATAACTGGCCCCGCCGCCTGCTCAAAACCGGGGTACTGGTCAGATGTCGCGCCAGCATCCGCCCATGCCATCGGCACCCAGACACAGACGAGCAGCAAAAGAACCAGGATGGTCCCGCTGGCTAATATCCGGCCGAATGGCAATGTGGACTGAGCGTGCATTCGGCCGGGGCGGCTCCGCGCAGTCTTGTGGATGTTGGTCGAACCCTTTTTCATCGATACAAACCCTCTCCCCCATAGTCATTTGCTTCCGCGCAGCGGAAATCACAGTGAATCATTATAAGACAAGTCAGGATTACCGTCAATTGTCAAAAAGAGGATTCCTGGTGTCAGGAATTGGAGGCGACGAGCGGAATCGAACCGCTGTACGAGGTTTTGCAGACCTCTGCCTAGCCACTCGGCCACGTCGCCTGGGGGATTTATCCAGCCGGGAAAACACAGAGACGTTGCACGCAACGTCTCTTGAAAGGAAAAAACTGGAGCGGATGAAGGGATTTGAACCCTCGACCTTCTGCATGGCAAGCAGACGCTCTAGCCAACTGAGCTACATCCGCTCTTGCGTTAGGAATTATAGGGAAAGCGGGCGCCGGTTTCAATCAGTGCCGTCTACTGCAGACCAGATGCCTATCGTCGGCAGTACCCGGATGAACTCCTCCCAGCGCTTCTTATAGGCGAGATATTCACCGAATGGATCGCCGCCAAGGCGTGATTCTGCCTTGCTGATGGCGATATTGACCATGCACTCGTCGGCGTCTTCCTCCATACCCGCTTCCATATATTCGCTTGCCATCTCCAGTGACGTATCCATCACCAGGTCATGGAAGTCTTCCCGGAGGAACCGTCCCGGATAGGGGTCGAAATCCTCAGAACTGGCGCGCCTGACCAAGCCGTCGCGCTGGGTGGCCAGTTTGGCCCGCTCCCGGGCGAAGCGGATGATGTCCTGGCGAATCTGGAACCACGGCGGCGAGCACTTGGGCGGCGGCAGGTGGCGGATCCAGAGCTGGTTGTCCAGCAGGAAATCGTAGCCGAAGAAACTGGCGTTCATCAGGTAGTCGATGTCTTCGCCCCGGGGCACTGACGGATCGAATGGCAACTTCTCAAAAAGGGAACGGTGGATGATCATGTTGCCGCCGAAGACGAAAGGAGTCGGCTTCAGGCGCGGCTCCTGGCCGATGATGCCGAAAGCCTCGTTCATGGCCTCGCGGTTCCCCCAGCGGCGCTGCCATTCCAGCTCCGCCGGCGGCAGCAGCCAGGAATCATCCGGATTCAGGTAATAGCCGGCTATGCCGGATACCATCTTCCCCTCGTGTTCGCGGCCGATGAATTCCATCGCCTTCTTCAGATAATCAGGATCTTCGTAGATCTGGTCGTCATCGAAGAGGATTGCTACATCGGCCCCTGTCAGCGTCGCCGCCAGCAGACACATGTTGCGAACGTTTGAATATCCGTCGAGACTCAGGAACTGGTCGTATTCTGACATGCCTGACAGGGCCAGCCGGCGGCGCCAGAACACCAGCTCGTCCGGACCGATCAAAAGGATTGGAAAATCGTAATCGAACTGGGCGATTATAGACTGGACCTTGAGCTGGACTGCCTGCTTGATCTCCATCCGCGTGGGAGCGGCGACTATGGCGACTGCGAATCCTTCTTCCGCTTCAAGGATGGACAGGCTGGCAAGAGCCCGCCCCAGGGTTCCCTCGCTGTCAAGTGGAGTAGCATGGTCGTAGTGGAAGTCTGATTCGAGGGTGCACATCGGCGCCTCTGACTCGGGCCCCCGCCAGTATGTCGGTATTACTATGGTTGCTTTCATAAAATCTCGAACACCCGTTTGCCCCTAAGAATCAGCTGAAATGGTACCGCTACTGGAGCCTGGCTGCCCGCTCATGGCTGGATTCTCCCGAACAGTGGCCGAAGCCGCCATCCGCTCAGTGACCAGATTCGTCCAGAGCCTGGTTCACCAGTTCGTCAGCGTGCACGTTGGCCTCCCGCGGGATGCTGCTGAGCTCGTACTCGTCCAAGCGGGAAAGAAGTGATTTAGCCTGCTGATAGTATGGCCGCAAACCTTCGTTCTTAACCCTGTACGCACCTTCGAGCTGGCGGACGATGAGCTCGCTGTCTGAGAAGATGGCCAGCCGGGTGACGCCGCGGTCGAGCGCGAGTTCCAGTCCGGAGATCATCGCCTGATACTCGGCGACGTTGTTGGTCGCCTCGCCGATGTAGCTGGCAAGCGTCTCCACGGGCTCTCCGTCAGGATCTGCCAGGACAGCGCCGATACCAGCGGGGCCGGGGTTCCCACGGGAGCCGCCGTCAACATACAGATTATGCATGGAATTCTCCTCTTCGTCGGTCATCCGGGTCTTTTCCTTGGCGGTCAACCTTGCCTTTTCCTTCGCGGGCGCCGCCTGCCATAAGCCGGTCGGAACCGATGATAGCAGGACTTTGACGCCGAGGGGCTGCAGCTCGCGCTCGAGCCGGGGCATCCAGCCGGCAAGAGCCGTACGCTCGCTGATGTCATGGGGCAGGTTGATAAGGCCCAGGCCCAGGTCTCTGGCAAGCGCCGTATCGTGATATTTGAAATCTCCGGTAACGAGGACATCCGCCCTGCCGGCTGCCAGGGTGATATAACCAGCGCCGCTTCCAGGGACCAGCGCCACTTTGCGCGCCGGCATGTCCGGATCGCCCACGAAGCGGGCGCCGCGCATGCCGAAAATCTCAGCCAGCATCGAGGCGAGATCGGTAAGACGCATCTGCGACGGCAGATCGCCCACCCTGCCGCTGCCGGCGTCGTGGCGGCGGGTCTCGAGCGGATAGATATCGTATGCCGGCTCCTCATATGAATGAGCCGCTACCAACGCCTTGACGACCTCATCGACTTTCCGGGAGGGGAATACAGTCTCCAGGCGCATCTCCGGCGTCTGTTCGTCCCGGCCCACCTTGCCTATTGCAGGATTGCTGCCTTCCATGGGAAGAAACGTACCGGTGCCTTCAGTAAACCATGAGCAATGCCGGTAATCGCCGATGGCGCCGGCGCCGGCTTCGAATAGGCTCTCACGGACGCGGTCGAGATCGGCCACCGGCACGAAAGCGACCAGCTTCGACCAGTCGGAGGCCGAGCCTTGCAACGGCGTGATTTGCTGCAGGTCCATGAGTTCGGCCATGGTGTCGGCCAGTCCACCCTTCGCTGAGTCCAGGTTAGTGTGGGCAGCGATTATAGCGATGTCCTCCCGGCTGGCCCGGCGTAGAAGACGGCCGGTTTCGGTGTCATCGCTAACCGAGGAGACTGGCTGGAATATCAGTGGGTGATGGCTGAGGATGATCCTGCAGCCTTTTGCCGCCGCTTCGTCAAGCACCTCGCTCGTGACATTCAGAGTGACCAGCACCGAGGAGGCCTGGTCGAGGCGGCTGCCGGCCTGAAGGCCGACGTTGTCCCAGTCCGCCGCCAGTGCGGTCGGCGCAAGGCGCTCCATTATCTCGAGGAATGCACTGACGGTGATCGGCATCAGACCGTGGCTCCTTCCTCGATCCTGACGGCTGTAAAAGCCAGGATTCGCTGTGCCTTCGCAGCCTGTTTATTTAAATCGGCCATGTAAGTATCTCCGGATTCATTAGCTCGAATCAGCTATTCCCACTTATAGACGTTATCAAAAACCCCGGGGCGGCGGGTATCGTCTTTACCATAACTTACCGCGCCCCCGCCGGATGGCAGGGGCGCGGATATCAGATCATCTATTTCCTACTGCCATATGGTGCCTGTATCTCGCCCATATGGGGCCTTCATCTCAGCGCCTCAGGAACCAAGGATCAGTCCGCAGACGAGCGGCGCCGGGATTCCCGGTATGCGACCGGTCACCGTATCTTTCTCGACATCGTAGATGAAGACGCTGCTCTCGCCCTCGACCGGCTCATGACGGACAGAGATGTAAGCGGTCTTGCCATCCGGAGTGATCACGATTGAGTGCGGTTCCTTGCCGACCGGTATTTTCCTGACGGAACCGGTTGCCACATCCACCTTGGAGAGTGCGCCTTCGATCCCGTCGGTGACGTAGAGGTATTTTCCGTCAGGTGTCATCGCCGTCTGATGCGCCATCGGAGCCATGTTGCCAGTCGGCGAAGCTGAAGTCACGTCCTCTATCTTCTTGATCAGCTTGCCACTGGGCCATTCGACTACCGAGACGTAACCGCCCTTGCTGACGTCGTTAGGGTTCATCATGTTGCTCAGATACGCGGTCTTTCCATCCAGCGACCAGTTGATACCGCAGGCGCTCTGCGTGATATCTCCACCACCGACTCCGGTATCGGTGACCGTACCGGCGGCTTCGTCATAGGCATAGACCTTACCGTCGCCCATGCTGGTCAGATAGATCTTGCCATCTGGGCCCTTTGCCATGCCGCAGACAGCAAGCTTCGCGCCCGCAGGAGCGCTTATTGTCTTGGTGACCTTCCTGGTGGCGGCGTCGATCACGTTGATGCTTCCGTCCTCGGCGTTACCAAGAAGCAGGGTGACGGGAGTCTCGCTAGCCACCCGACCATCAGTATTGGTGGCGGTCGCGGTGCCAGCGTCGAAGATGATGCCATGTGGAGCCTTGGCTTCAGACAGGTTCACCATCTCGACCTTCTTTGTAGCGAGATCGATGATGGCATAACCCATGTTGCCGGCGCCAGCGGCAAGCTCGCCGGAGCCCGTCACCGCTACGTAGATCGAGCCACCGCTCCCCGTCGTGTCGGTCTTGCCGGCGGGAGTGCCGGTTGTAGAGTCCGTGTCACCGCAGCCGATCGCCGTTAGCAACAGCACTACCAGTAACACAGCCATGATAATCGCCGGCCATGGCCGGACAGTCTTGATTTTGTTATTCATGATCAATCCCTCCTATAACGATCAAACCGCAGACGTCCTTTTGGAACATCTGCATCACACAACTGCTCTGAATACGTCAGCTCGTAATCCTTTCCATCTCTTCGCCGCAACATACCAGAGTGCCTCCGCCGACATTCGTGACAACGACTTCGTTGCCGCAGATGTGGCAATGATATTTTTCTCCTACCGCTTCAACCATGATCTGAACCTCTTTCAATAGTTTGAATAACCGCAGGGAAGATAATTCCGCACTTCGTGACAATCATTACTATTATTCCCGCTTGCGGAATCCTTCAAATCATCCTGAATCGACGGTTAACAAAAGTTAATCTGAAGCGGGGATTCCGTGCAATCACTACTTTCGGTCTCACTGTCGATCCGGGGTTAATTCAGGTGGAAAAGCGCCTGATTTTGTTGACATAAAGTTTTTTCAGCCGTATCCTTATTCTCGTTAGGACAGGTTGGAAAACCAGTTGGCGTGAGCTGGATAATCGGTTGCCAGCAGAAGGACGACCTGGAGTAATGTGTCACCTTAACTGGCAATTAAGTAATGTGTCCCCCGGGTTATGAGGTCCCCCGGGTTATGAGGCGGGCTCTTCCATCCCCCAGCGAGGAAGATATGAAAACATCGTCCAGAATGGCTGTTATCTGGCGCCTGGCCTGGCTTTTGGCGCTGGTCATCAGTATCCATCTGATGCTGCTCATCCGGTTCGGAGACGAGCCGGAGATGGCGCATGCTGCCGTTCCAGCCTCATGCGCCAGCGGAGCCATCGACAGCGCCAGCCTCGACCAGTCTTCCGGCGCCGCCGGTCTGCTGGTGAATGTTTCCGGCCATACATCCGCCACGGGAACGCAGAACATCACGGTCTGGCTTGACGGCGCTCAGCTTGGGTCCCTCCCCGTGGATGAGAACGGCGGCTTCAGCGGCCAGGTGAGTGTCCCCAATGATATACCTGACGGTGATTACAGCTTTTCCCTCGCGGTAAGCGATTGCGTCCAGACCCGGGAAGTCCTTTTCATCGGCGACAGCATCACTGAAGGAGCGTTCGCCAGTTCCCGGGAGACCGCCTATGCCAGCCTGCTGACCGACGACCTCAGGCGTCGAAACGGCAATGGCACCTGGCTGCTTGATGTCTACGGCGTTTCCGGCTACGGGTCGCTGATTCTGGACGACATCTTCAACGATCCTTTTTACCAGAACAGCCTGAATCCGCCTCCCTACTTCCCGCGTGCCTGGTGGAAAGAATCAGGACCGGACCTGGTGGTCATCGAACTGGGTGTCAACAATCTTCCGGGGCTCGACTGGAGTACACGCTACGACGGATCCTTCCGTGGTTATATCGATGATGACGAGGCTCTCGCCTGGTGGAAATCTGATATCACCGGTGCAGTCGACTTCTTTGTAAATCAGCGTGGTATTCCCGCCAACCGCATCCTTATCCTTGGCCAGTGGCCTTTCGGCAGCGCTTCCAACTATCGTGGCGAGCGCTATGAAGGCGGCGACCACGAGCTGATCTGGGACCGCTGGAACCTGGAGATGCAGACCCATGCCGATTCCCTGGGATGCACCTTTGTACCAATGGCCGACGTCTTCGGGCCCGGTTATATCCCTGATAATGAAGAACCTGAAGGCGATCCCGGCGACTATATAGACCACTACCACGGGAATTCCAATGTACATCCCAACGACAGTGGCATGGCCATGTTCGCCGGCCGTATCGCGGATTACCTGCCGGCTGAGTTCGGCGGCGGCGAGCGGCTGCAGCTACCCTTCACGGTAGACACGGCCTCATCTTATGAGCTGCCGCTGACGCTGGAGGTCGGCTCCCCATACTGGGCCAGCTACTCCGAATATACAGGCGGCCTGCTCTCGGTGGATTTCATATTCAGGAATCCGGGTATTAATAGTGCGCTGGCCATCGGGATAACTGAGAGCCGTAGCACCAACGGGGTCATCTGCGTATCAGACCTGCCTGTGGCCGTCGGCGATATCGCACCAGGCTCGGTGTCACAGGTGACAATGAGGTACGCGATCCCTCCAGGGGTCAACTATTTCAGGGTCAGCCTGGCTGCCAGAGCGCTGGATGCCGCCGGCAGGGAGTACCGGTATCCATGAGCCGTCTGACCAAAAGGAGCCGATATGGACTGGAAGAAAGTGGCACTGGTCGTCATGGTCTGCCTGCTGGCCGCGATGCTGGTCTCAGGCTGTGCCCAATCCAACCAGGAGCAGGACACTCCCGGTGAAGACGGCGTAGCCGGTTTCTGGCCGGGCCTGTGGCACGGACTCATCCTCCCTATCGCATTCATAATCTCTCTCTTCGATGAGAGTGTGGGCATATACGAGATCCACAACAATGGCAACTGGTACAACTTCGGATTCGTGCTGGGAACCTGGTTCGTGTTCGGCAGTATCCTCGCGGGGAATAAAGGCCGCAAGTGAGACGGCAGGGGAACGTCGAGCGAGCACCGGCGGTGAGCCGGCATGGATGATGCGCCCAATATCGCCTCGCTGCAAAAAGTCCGCAAGGTCTACCATATGGGCGAGATCGAGATCAACGCCCTGCAGGAGCTCGACCTCGACATCAGGCGCGGCGAGTTCCTGGCCGTAGTGGGGCCGAGCGGCTCCGGCAAGACGACCCTCCTCAACCTCCTAGGCGGCATTGACACGCCCAGCAGCGGCCGCATCATCATCGATGGCGAGGATATCTCTGGCTTCAGCCAGAAAGAGCTGACCTTCTTCCGGCGCGAGAAGATCGGCTTCGTCTTTCAGTTCTTCAACCTTATCCCTACCCTGACCGCCAGGGAGAATGTGGATTTTGCCATCGAGCTGGCATCGAGGGACAAGGTGCCGCCATCCCGTAACGCCAGACAGCTGCTGGAGCTCGTGGGCATGGAGGCACGGCTCGACCATTTCCCGGCCCAGCTCTCCGGAGGCGAACAGCAGCGGGTCGCGGTCGCCAGGGCGCTGGCCATGGATCCGGCGCTTATTTTGGGGGACGAGCCTACCGGCAACCTGGACTTCCGCACCGGCAAGCTTGTGCTGAAAGCGATGAAGGACCTTAACCGGGCGGAAGGCAAGACCTGCATCATCGTCACCCATAACACGCCCCTGGCCCAGGTCGCCGACCGGATTCTGCATCTGCGCGATGGGACGATCGCCGAGGAAGAGATCGTGGCGAATCCCATCCCTCCCGAAGACATCACCTGGTAGCAGGATGCACATGCTACTGCTCAAAACCTGGCGTGACATCAAGGCTCGCAAGGGGCAGTTCGCAGCCCTGATAGTGCTGGTGGCGCTGGGGATCACCAGCTTCGTGGCGTTTGTATCCGGGTACTACAATCTCACCACCTCGACCAACCAGGCCAACAGCATCCTCAAGCTGGCGGACTTCGAGGTGCGGGTGGTCGACGCGCCGCGCGACATCCTGGCGGAGATAGAGAAAGTGCCCGGCGTAGCTGCCGTCCAGGGACGCCTGGTGATCGACACTGGCGTCGACCTGGACGAGGACACCCAGATGACCGGGCGTGTGATCAGCCTCCCCGCTGGCGTGCATCCTGTTGTGGACGACGTCATCGTCGAATCCGGCGATTATCCTCCGCGGGATTCGACCGGCATCCTCCTGCATAAGAAGATCGCGGAAGACAACAGCCTCTCGCTGGAGGACAGCCTCGGCGTCTGGGCCAACGGGGTCAAGCACGACCTGGAGATCGACGGCACCGTCACCACGGCCGAGTTCATCTATCCGATCCGGGCCAAGGGTGAGATACCGTCGACCAGGGATTTCGCCATCATCTTCATGAATGAGGATGCCGCCGGGAAGCTGTTCGGCCGCGCCGGCAGCTACAACGATTTCGCGGTCACGATCGCACCCGGCGCCGACCGGGAGGCAGTGATCCACGAAGTCGAGGGCACGCTCGAGCCATTCCGGATTGAGGAGACGATCAGACAGGAAGACCAGCCCAGCAATTTCGCCATCCACGAGGAGATCAGGCAGAACCAGAGCTTCGCCTACTTCATGCCTCTGGTCATCCTGATTATCTCTGCGCTATCGCTGTTCATCGCGCTCTCGCGGCTGGTACAGTCGCAGCGGGGCGAGATCGGCCTCGCCAAGGCCCTGGGTTACGCCAACTGGCAGATCCTGCTCCATTACCTTTTCTTCTCGCTGATAATCGCCATAGCCGGTTCGATCCTGGGATTCATCATCGGCCAGGTCTTCGCCGTGTACATCACCAAACTTTATGTAGACCTGCTCGG
Source organism: Actinomycetota bacterium (assembly GCA_016235065.1). Classification (GTDB taxonomy): domain Bacteria; phylum Actinomycetota; class Thermoleophilia; order BMS3ABIN01; family BMS3ABIN01; genus JACRMB01. Next base: position 73,311 of record JACRMB010000006.1, read on the forward strand.
CATCCCTTTCCTGGAAAGCCAGATACACCCCGAGGTGATCATCTGGTCGGTGCTGATGAGCACGGTATCCTGTGTCGCCGCCGGGCTGCTGCCCGCATATGCTTCCGCGAGGTTGCTGCCGGTTAAGGCGATGCACGCCGATCCCACCCTGGTGGTATCCGGGGGCAAGGTGCCCCTGGTGGAAAAGTTGCTGCGGCCGATCCTGCCGAAGGCGTTCACCTTCCGGATTCCTTTCAGGAATATCTTCCGGGCCAAGCGCCGCAGCCTCTACACGATCGTCGGCATCGCTTTCGCCCTGATCCTGACGATATCCACCTGGGCGCTGTTCGATTCGTTGAACGAGCTGCTCGATGTCCAGTTCGGCCAGACCGAGAAATGGGACATCTCAGCGGCCTTCGAGGTCCCGTTCACTGAGGAGACGGTCGAGAGCGTCAATGGAATCGACGGTGTGGATAAAGTACAGCCGGCGCTGCAGCTACCTGTCCGGCTCGAAGCTGACGGACGCTCGAAGGAAGTCCTTGTCACGGCCATGGAACCTGACCAGAGCTTCCACGGCCTCAGGATCATCGAAGGGGATGCCGGCGAGGCGCTGAGTGGTGGAGGCATGATCATGACTCCCGTGATCGCCGAGGGACTGGGCGCGAAGGTCGGCGATGAGATCAGCGTCCGTTCACCCTATCTGAAAGAGGAGAGACTTATCCTGAAGGCGATCAGCGACGAGATGTGGGGTTCCCCCGTCTACGTGAGCGCAACCGACGGCAGAAAACTCGCCGGTTCGCCTGTCAGCGTCTACAACTCGCTCTACCTGGACGTCGACCCCGAACAGGCCAGAGCCATAAAGAAGCAGCTTTACACGCTTCCCGGAGCGTCCACGGTGACGATCAAGGACGCCGTGGAGCAGAGCATCCGCGCCATGTTCGACTTCATGTACCTGTTCGGCGGCATCCTGCTACTCTTCGGGTTCACCATGGCCTTTGTGGTCATCTATAACACATTCACTGCGAACATCCTCGAGCGGTCGCGCGAGATCGCTACGATGCGGACCATCGGCGAAGACCGCCTCCACCTAGCCGCCATGATCACCCTGGAGAACCTGTTCCTGGCGGTCGTCGGCATCCCGGTTGGCATCATTGCAGGCCTGTGGGTGACCGACGCCCTCTTCGCATCACTCTCCACCGAGGCTTACCAGTTCAAGGCCGTGCTTTATGGGACCAGCTACGCCTGGATCATCCTGTGCATCCTGGGGGTTCTGCTGGTCTCGGAGATCCCCCCGATCCGGAGGATATTCAAGCTGGATCTGGCGGAAGCTACGAAGGTTATCGAATAGCCGTTAGCCAGTCCAGAAACGCCGCGTGTTAAATCAGGTTTATTGTTTTCTATTTGACTGCCTCTAAAGAATCCGGGATTTTCGCACAATTGCACCAGGTCATGACCTCGATATTGTCATTACCTTCCAGGTTCAGTATGCGTCTTGGATTTTCTCCATTTTCATTGACCAGCCAGAGCTCCCGACGCTTGCCATCCGTGGCAAGACTGAAAAGGATCGCGCTGCCGTCCGGTGACCAGGTGACGTCGGACGGAGCACCATCTTCACTTGTGGACCAGATCTGCTTTTTCTCACGGGTCTGAACATCGATGGTCCAGATCTCGCCTCCACCGGACTCCGACTGGCCCTCCGCCATCTGCACATAAACCAACCTGCGGGAATCGGGAGACCAGCTCGGCATTCTCGCCCAGGAATCACTCGAACCTTCTATCAGTTTTGTGAAATTGCTTCCGTTGATGTCAATCGTGCACAGTGGCGGAAAGCGGGTCTCCGAGCCCATGTTCGAAAAAGCCAGGCGGGTTCCGTCAGGTGACCAGGAAACGGTTTCAGCAAGCCCGGTGAAGATAAGGCCGAGGTCATTACCGCTTGTATCCGAGCGGCGGATATCGAAAGCGGGATCGGCCCTTGGATCCGCTGGAGCCTCGGTGTTAAATGGCTCATAGGCCACGGATTTACCGTCAGGAGCCCAGAGTGATAATCGTGATGAAGCAGTTATTGTTACAGGATTGGTACCATCAACTCCGGTGATGATGAGGGGATTGCCCCTTGTCAAAGCTGATCTCGAATCGCTGCTTGGCTTGGTCACACGAGAATACATAATACGTGTGCAATCAGGAGAAAGGGAGAAATCACTGGCGGTGGGAATCGTTCCAGTGTTATTGACTATACGCTGCGGCTCTCCACCGTTCGGACTCATCGACCAGATCGTGACGATTCCCGGATCTGGATCCTTGGTCAGCCTGTCGATGAAGATAATCGTGCCTGGCAGTGGCGGGCCGTCATTCCCGGCTACGGAAACGTTAGCTGCGCCTGCGTAATCGTTGTTTTGCCCTTGAGATGTCTGTCCATCGCCTCCACATGATGTCGCCAGCATAGCGATGGTTAACGCCGCCATTAAGAAGATGATTTGAATAAAAGCATTTTTCTTGCCGCTCGCAAACATGGTCCCCCCTGCTCTGAAGGTGTCATAATTTGACCAGTTAACGGCACTGAGGTGGCAATACTTGAGCGCGAAGGGTTGGTGGAGGCGGTCGTGCGTAATTTGAACTTATCTATTTTAAATCAGCTTGAGGAATCTGTGAAGAGGATTTCTGCTTAGCCCAGGGGCACAAGAACACAAAAGCTCCGGAAGACAGCATGACTAAATTTGAGGGTTTGCCGCCGGCACCGATGGGTCCTCTTAACCAGCTTTTTTCCAAACGTCTGCCTAATTAAATATTAATGACTCGTATATGTTTTGCGTGCTGTTAAGAAGACATAATGGAGTTGGAGTTACCCCGGTTCCATTGACACTTGAGGTTGACACAGCGGCCTACGCCGCTGAAATTACTAGAACTCGCCCCATCGGGAACGTTCATTTGTTGCCTAAATCCACCCATTCGCGTTCACCCAGGGCAACTCATCCAGGACACCGGAATAGATATAAGGGCTATCAACTATGCCGTCACCGTTTGCGTCTGGCGTAGACCAGTTGCTCCAATAGTTGCCGCCATCGGAAGGGTTGCTGAACGTATTGCTGGTTCCCAAATCTGCCTCGGCATTGGTTCCATTGTATTGGCTGCCACAGCGCTGTTCACAATCTGGTTAGAACTGCCGTGCTTGAACCAGATGCCCATCCAGTAACCCTCCACGGCCAGGTTTTTTACCGTGACGTTGCTCTTGGTATCCGCCACTACCCCGGTCAACAGAGCGCTGTAATTCTGATTTCCGATCAGTTTATGTCCGTTACCATCCAGCGTCACGTTGTTGCCGTCAATGGATATCCCTTGGGCGGCAACGACGTCACTCGCCAGCGTGCAGGTGCTGGTGACCGGATCCCAAGTGCCGATGATGGCCCTATTAACAGGTATGAAGGAGTCGATCGTGTTTCCGGTAAGAGTTTCAATTGACTTTATCACCAGATTGTCTGGAGTTTCGTCAATCTTCATGTGCTCATTAATATTGATCTCGTAGACGTCACCTGGATAGGTCCACTGCGGAGTATAGTCATCCATTCCACCGCCTGCGCCTGTGAGCACATAGGTGATGCCATCCTCAACATGCCGGTTGTAATGATGGGCGTGGCCTTCAAAGACGACATCGACGCCGTAATCAATAAACAGATTATGAATCTCGTCCCTGTTAGCTAATGCAGTGTCGAAACAGTCATTGGGGTCAGGATAATCCGTCGAATAACCTGCTGAGCAGTTGCCCCAAGAAAGAGACTCCTGACCGTAATGGCTGTCAGTATTGGGAGCTATGCCCGCAAACATAGGCCGATGCAGGAACACGACCGTCCATTTCTTGCCTTGAGATTCAACCAAGTCATTGATTAGCCAATTTTTCTGTGCTCCCAAGATCAGACAGCAACCCGAATCTTTCTGAGAACCTCCATTGGCACTGGGAATCTCAGTACTCAATGAGATGAAGTGGGTATCGCCTCTGTCGAAACTGTAATATTCCTCTCCGTTCGTTGATGCTTCCGTCCCGTTATTTACCGGTAAAGCAAACTCCTGTTCATAAGCCGCTTTCGCTGTTGAATAAGAGATTTCTTCATGGTTGCCGGTTGCTGTATAAAGAGGAACAGAAGCAGTCAACTGCATTGTCCCGCCAGGTACTGTCGCTGAGCCGCTAAATAAAGCGTTATATTTATTCTCAATTTCCGCCAATGATTCATAATATCCATCGCCCCAATGAATAGGGCCATCCCACCACCCCCTGACGTGGATCGCATCTCCACCAGAGATCGCCATATCCAGGTTCTCTTCTTTCATCCTGTTCAGGGTGTCACGCCAATGCGGCGTGCCTACCTTCGTTACGTCGCCGCTAACACCGTCTCCGCTATGTAGATCGCTGACTACGCCAAAACTGAATGGCTCTCCTTCTCTTTGTGGCGTACGGAAACTGGATTCCGCGATAACCTGGTCATCATTACCTGGATCTTTAACCCAGTAATTGATGACACAGGAAGCAGGTAGTTGATCGAGTAGGATCTCATGTCTTAGATATCCGTCATCACCAGCCAAATTAACAGTGCTGGAAGCACTTCTCAAATTTAATCCTGCACAATTAGGATCAGTATCTGAAGCATTATCGTAAGAGACCGACAGAGTGGCTGAGATTGTAGTATCGGTCTTAATCACCAGGTATGCCGAATCGCTAGATGAATCTGGTTTATTGTAATCATGATTTACATTGCTAACCGCCAGATTGAAAATATGGGGATTTATCATCTGTGCCTTTGACATCTGACTGAAAGTCAGGATCAACATGGCAGAAAGCATGATTATGGTAAATAAAGTCAGCAATTTCACACGACTTAAGTATGAAGCGAACCGGCTCGGCATTGCCAACGGTTCATTTGTGAGAGTGGGATCTTCTTCTATGCGAAGGAAAAATAGACGCGACGAACTGCCCTGCTTCGAACCTTTGCGCATGACATCTCCCCTGACTTTATTTATTCCAGCTAGTTACAATACGGGCTTGACACAACAAGCATTTCGTAGAGTCCGCATTGTGGTTATTATATATCTCAATTAATAAAACTATGTCAATACCATTTTTTTCTTTAACACATAGTTTTGTCACATATGTCATTTATTTTTTCGCAGCAATTATAAATAAGCCTTGGGTTTCTTAACTGCCACGTCTTTCCTTGAGGCTCGACATTTTTAGAGGTTGGAGCCATGAACACACGATAGCGGTACCCCAAGGAGTTGAAGGAACGAGCAGTACAGATGGTGCTCGATCACAAGGACGAGTATCCATCGAAGTGGCAGGCGATCCTGTCGATCTCAGCAAAATTCGACGATCGCGGTAGCCAATATATGTCTATTCGCTACACGGAACGCCTGGGAGAGGCCGGTTTGGTCTGCTCGGTCGGCCTTCTATTGCTAAAATTTTTGTTATATCAAGAAGAAGATGACAGACGGGACAGCTCCCCGCTGGGGACATCTAACAAAAAGATTTCTATACATGGATCAGCGGGCGATGTATCAAGCTCATCGGGTACGTCGTTCTTCTGTGACATCCGGAATTTGCACATCCTGTCCTCCTGGCCCAGCCAGCTCGAAAGAGCAGGGAACGCGATAAATCGGCCGTCTGCGGAAATGCTTATGCCCTGGTAGCCGGCGAGAGCCGTGCTGACCCGCAGGATCCGGCCGCTGCTGCGGGTAATCGTCATCTGCCGGTTATTGACCGGTGCCTGTTCGCCATCGCTCACCGAATTATCCGGTTCATCAGCCTCAGGCGTCACCGGCTTCGTTTCGCCGCTACTCAAGTCGCTAAGATAGATCGTCTCCTTTACGGCTGGTGTCGAGGTCGTCGGCTCGGTCAATGAATTGGGCGTAATCGCCTGGAGAACGACAAAAGCTGCGGATACACCATCCTCTGAAATAACGGGGGAGCCGGCGTTATTCATGGCCGCCCCGGATTCATTTTTGGAGAGCAGCTTCGTCTCACCACTTTGCAGGTCTTTGAGATACACGTTCGAACAGGAGGCGGTGATCTCATTGCAGGTCGGCTCGGAAACCAGATTTGAAGCGCCCGATCCAAAAACCGCGAACCGGCCGTCGCCTGATATTGAGGCAGTATATGATGGGCCATTGGCATCTTCTCCGCTGGAACTTGTCGAGATCGTACGAAGTCCTCCCGTTTGACGGTCTTTAATGAAGATGCCTGGTAGTAATCCGCTGCCGCTGATGGGATTGGCTGTGATACCGGACTGCGTGACGTCTATACTTAGTCCTTCAGATTGCAACTCACCGCTTCCGATGGGACTGGCCGCGAAGGCAACGAATCGGCCGTCATCAGATATCGTTACAGCGTTGGGGGTTTCTGGCATGATTACATCCTTGCCGCCCGGCAAACCGTCAAGAGAGATGTTCTCTGGTTGCGCCGCCGTCATATCACGAACATAGAGCTTCGCGCCCTCGCCGCCGCCCTGGTAAAGAGCCGGCGAATAAGTCCAGTAGGCGATGAAGCGGCCATCTCCAGACATCGCCGGCAGGAAAGATCTGGCCAGTTTCTGCGGCGCGGCAGGAGGCGCCGACACTGGCGACAGTTCACCACTCTGCATATCCTTACGGAAAAGGGTGGCCTCGCCGCCTGGATTCAAAGCACGCGACGAAAAGACGACGTAGCGGCCGTCATCAGAGATGGAAACCGGTGTGGGCCCTCCTCCAAAGGGAGATGACGTGCCGCCGCCGTACGGGTATCCGTGTGGATCAAAGGCGGCGGCTCCCGCCGTCCTGGCAGGATTGCCCTCGCTATCTGACGACGCCAGTGTGATGTCGCCGGTTTGCACATCCCTGACATAGACCTGCCAGCACAGCTCCTCGGGACAGTCGATCTTTAAGAGGTCTCGAAGAGCGGGGTCGTAAGAAGCGAAGGCAACATAGCGGCCGTCGCCGCTCAGGGCCGGTCGATAGCTTTCTTTTCTGCCCGGACCGCAGCCGGCACTTGCCACCAGGATGAACAGCAGCATGAGGATGATAGTCGATAACCGTCGTGGCCACTTCATGCCCTTAATCGTGTCACATATAGAGGGGGGAGTATAAATCATCAGCGGCAATAAAGGTGATAGCTTCAATAAAGTGGATATGTTACTACCTGCTTCAGGCTCCCACGACGCCCAGCTGCTAATGCAAGGTAGAAATAGAGCCACATTAAGCCAGGAATTGCATACCAAAAAGCTCCGAAGACAAGACACCAAATAATTAATAATGCAGACAGAAAAGAAACGAAAAGCAACCACCAGTTGGCCTTGAAGGAAAACGCGAGAGTGAGAGGCTTTTCTGAAGAATAATCAAAAAGAAATACCAAATGTATTAATGCCCAGAAAGACAGGGCAACCCACAGGATAGGAACTCCCATAAGCGGTATTCCCAATGAATCGCCCCAGGGCGGAAACTCGCCGCGTACTTGTCCCTGAACAAGGTCAAACACTAATGCGACTGAGCTCAGGAATGGTGCTGTCAGAGCAAGACAGATTACGGCACCCTTCGAGGAAGACACCGGTTTCCAGTGCGAAATTGCTAAAAGAATAATGACTACTCCACCCAGGATTAGGGTTCCGCCATAGTCTTGAATCGAGTACTTTGGAGTGAGCATTTCATCTCGTAACTCCCAATACTCCTCGCTCTGTCCGTACAACGACATGGACCCCTCATTAAATAATTCTTCGTTATCATACGGAGACATGGTTAGTGAATAAGCAACTAGGGCAACACCTATGAGAATGATCGTAATTCCGATTTTCATTGTTTTCACTCTGGTTGAATACGTTTATATGTATCCAGATAACACGCCAATTGTTCCCGAGCACATATATCTCAACATCCGTACCGCACGTTTTCTCTAATTTCGCGAAATCTCTTCGCGGCAACATTATCAAAGATTCACGACAGAAACATGGTAAAGTTCGAGTCCATCCGGGTGTCAAAATTTCAGGAAAGAATAAATGCCATAACCAAGGCATTATTGAAGTACGTTTTTAGGTGGACGCGGTCGTTCGGAATTTGTACTTCTCTATTTTAGATCAGCTTTCGGAGCTTGTGAAGAAGATTTCTGCTTGACTCTTCGATTGCTTGCAATCTTTTTGACACCACAGGCTTCAAACCGAGTGTCGTAGCGAGCCAACCCCATGCAGCCCTTAAGGACCGAGGTACTGATGTACTGTTCCTACATCAATTCGTGGAAGCCCGGACAATGTTTCTGCTGTAATGAGCGCTTCTTCACATTGCTCTTTTTTGGGAATCATTAAATCATGCACTATCTTATTTCTGATTTGCCTCATCTCATGTATTTTGCATGCGGTTCCTTCATCTATCACGCCTGCAGCTTCCAACAAATCAATTTCCGTGTTTGCGTGCCAGGGAACTAATTTATCTTGGACCTTATTGCGCGACATGCCTTTCATCGTCCAGTACTCTTTGAAGCGAGCAACTATCCATCTTTCAATTAACGACCAGGCAGCCACGAACGCTTCTGAATAGTGGGCCCTCCAATATAAAGTAAATGAGGACAGCAACCTTAAGGCAACTTCGCTTTTGTCGCTATCTCCGTAGTCATCTATTGCCATCTCCAGAACCGCTTTGGCGACCATCGGATTGATAATGAAAGACATGTTCGAATGAGACGAACGAAGATCGATTGGACCCTGGAAAATATTTCTTGGAGTATGAGACCAACTGGATCCGCTGTCTCTCCCTGATGTTTCATCCAAATTATCAATATAAATTAGTTCATCTTCTGCAACTTCATGGGTCTCTATACCGGACCTCGCAATGATTGAGAAGAAAAGGTTTGCTAATTTTAACGATGCCGGAGCCTCACACAACGAGGTGACGATTCTCCCGTTGGAAAATACCCACGCTGCAAACTCATCTCCCTCGCAACGACATACCAGGTCAACTTTTGGCATCCAAATGCCATTTATACGGTCAGAAGGCAACGGTACATCAGGGTCTCCCCAGTAGATATGAGGATGAGGATATGTTGCATATCCGCATTGTCTCTCGACTTCGCTGGGCTCCGTGACTTGTTTCATTGGCGCATCGGCTGTAACAGCCGGCGACTGCTGATCCGCTTTTTCATTCTCCAGATTAAAATGCCCTCGTATAAACTGAACTACTTCGTCTCGATCTGGCAATGGGAGAGACACTCTGGATACCCACGTTGCAGCTGTTGGTCCCCTTTCACTCAATGCCATCTGCCTGTACAACTCGATTGGTGATTGAAGCTCCCGCCTTTTTGCCTTTGCATTATCGTTCAGTGCCAGCGAGGCTCTCGTCATCAAACCATTCACTGGAATCTTTAACTTATGGTCAAGTTTGAGTTTGACTGTGGTTTCGCCAACGATTCCAAAATCATTTTCAATGGAATCAACTCTCTCGGCCAACTCATTTTTGTCACTAAATCCCACTGTTTTCACGAGAAGATCGGGGACTTCTGGATCATGAAGAATCACAATTGATAATTTCGATATATCGTCGCTTTCCGGCATGTGACATGCGTAGATTTGTGTAGGCATTGAGAGGTCAAACAAATTTGAAATCGAATCGTATTCTTTCGCGACACGTCGCCAAGCTAAAACGAGGTCAGAGAGCCAAGCTTCGTAATGTTCCATTTCTTCTCCCAGCGCCACTTAGGCAGTATCGGATGCCTGCAATAATTATATGGATAAAACTGGACGTTCATCCGATGATACTCTTTTGAGTTTACAATCAGTGGAAAAAACATAACCCGTACTACATGATAGTTCGAGTCCGACCGGTTGTCATTAATTCAGGATTGGAAAAAATGCCTTTAACAAGGCATTTCAGATGGACGTTTTTTGGTGGAGGCGATCGTACGAAATTTGAACTCTTCTATTTTAATTCAGCTTGAGGAATCTGTGAAGAGGATTTCTGCCTGACCCCTAGTGCTATCAGCCTCACAACGGCGCAGCCTAAAAGTCTTGGCGCATCCCAAATGACATTGTCTAAAGGCTATTGTTCGTTTCATCTTTCAATATCATTGTATTTTAACATTTGATCAATACGTCGCTTGGTAGAAATACGCATCATGGGCCACAGCTCGCGGAAATGCTGTTCAAACTCTGGCTCTGCCAGCCAATCGTCAATCTCTGGAATGTCTAAAACATAACAACCCTTGCGAACTCCAACAGACAGGTCAACTAGATAATCGTTAACCAAGGTAATATAACTTTCCGCACACCTTTTCGAGATCCTGGATGGATTCATCATCCTTCCCTCGAAATCTATATTATTTCCTTTGCGAGGAAGGCCAACATATGTTGCTTTCTGCTTGATTGCTTCAAGCTCGCCTTCCCGCAGAACACGTAGCAGCGGTTTAGAAATGAAAGGACTGTCAGCGTGACTCGCAAACCACTTTTGTTTTTTGGTGTGAGAGTATGCCCCGCGGAGAAACCGTTGCATTTCATGAACTGGCCGCTGAGAATCTGTTCGGTTGTGCCACCATACATCTTCATGCATAAAGTACTTGCCGATTTCCTCGATAGACAAGACCGACGTGTGTAAAGCGGATGGAATGCGGTCCTCACCGTACAGCAGAATTGCGTCTTCGTGCAGCCGTACAGCATTCTCAAAAGAGGCTGTCGCAACCCGTTTTATCTTACGAAGAGCTGATTCTCTTTTATCCATCTCTCAAGATTCGAAGCTAGCTTTGTGCTTTGCCGCGAATCTTCCCGTCGAATATGGCGAGGTCCTTTTTCTCAACACTGCTCTGAATACCGACGGTGCGGTTCGCAAATCTATTTCTTTCCACGACTGTTTAATCTCAATCACTCGTCCGTATGCGAGTTCCAAGAACTGAAGTTCGGCATTAGGTCTTAGATCCTGTGTATTTCATGATGGCTTACGTGTGCCCTGAAAGGCGGCATTTACACCGTACGCTCTAGACTTTGTTCGCCGCCATTGTCTATTTTGGTTCAAGTAGGTCGCATACCTCCTCATAAAAATTTGCGCCTGTTCTAATTGCTGATAACGGCACACGAAAAGTTTTAGTGGTTGTGACTCCGTAAAATTTTTTGATTTGTTTTTTGTCATTTTCTAAAAACTTTGCGGTCCCAGCACCATGTACTATTGCATTGCGCTTGCTATACAACCAATCTGCATATCCACAAATAGAGTGTGGTATCGTCTTCACTTGAATTTTGAACTTATCAACAATATCTCCGTTTGAAGGATTAACTCGTGGCTTTTTATCAAAATCAGCAACCTCTTCAGATATTGAGAAGAGTTTGGCAAGTTTTCGAGAATGTCTTAGGCGCAATACTGAAAACCGCAATGAATCTTTAAGTTTCGTGTCCAAAGCGGCTTGCAAGTCGTCTCCTTTCATCAGGAGTTCGAGAAGTGTCGATTCGGTTATTGGCTGGGTGAGTCCTTTGAATGCCTCAGAGACAAGAAATTCCTCTCTGCAATTGTCTAATAGCATCGCGTCCACCATCGAGTCAAAGCGATCAACAAGATTGGTAAACATCAATTTTTGGATATGCATCCGTTGCGTATCCGCAAGTTTCTCAAGATCATCTGCAGCAGGTATAAGCTCTTTTTTGAGAAACGCTCGAAATTCCTTGATCTGACGTGTATCCATTCCCGCTACTCCTGCTTGATCTCCTAAATTCGGCAAACAATGTGTATGCGTATCCATATAACTCGCCAACAGTTCACTTGAGCCCGAATAACATATCATCCATAGGCCACTATTTCTTCGATATCGTGGAGCCGCTTATTCAGTTGGCAATAAATGCAGTTATTATCTAGATTGTGATGATACTCCCCAACTATTTATAAGTCCATTGATCAGTCCGTGGCCCTTTTGTTCCTCTTATCAAAAACCTGAACCAGATACATAGAATTCGTGGCGCATTTCTCGTAATCTCGAAAAGTTCGAGTCCATCCGGGTGTCATGAAATCAGGAAGAATAAAATGCCTTAAACAAGGCATTCCTAGAGGGCGAATTTATGGTGGGCCCAGCTGGACTCGAACCAGCGACCGGCCGATTATGAGTCGGCTGCTCTAACCAACTGAGCTATGGGCCCGGGGACCATGGGGATGCGTCGCCTTCGTGGTAGCTGCGGGCTGGTAGTTCTGGGTTATGTGTCCCTTTATCTACCAATTAAGTAATGTGTCCCACAGGGTTCCGCAGGGTTACGCAGGTTTTGCCCCTGGTTTCAGGGCAAGTATAGCAAAGCATGGTGGTTTTGATATACTTTCCCACGTGAATCTTAAAGGACTAATCCTCAGTGGCGGCACCGGCAGCCGCCTGCGGCCTATCACCCATACGAGCGCCAAGCAACTGGTGCCAGTGGCCAACAAACCCGTGCTTTTCTACGGCATCGAGTCGTTGCGTGACGCCGGCATCACCGATATCGGCATAATCGTCGGCGATACCGCCGCCGAGATCGAGGAAGCCGTCGGCGACGGCTCCCGCTGGGGCGTCGAAATAACCTATATCCCCCAGGAGGCGCCGCTGGGCCTGGCCCACGCGGTCATCACCGCCGAAGACTACCTGGGTGACTCCAGTTTTGTCATGTACCTGGGCGACAATCTTCTGCGCGATGGCATCTCCGACCTCGTGGAGAAATTCATCAAGAACGGTCCGGACGCGCTTATCCTGCTGCAGGAAGTCCCCAATCCTGAGGCATACGGGGTCGCCGAGGTCGAGGACGGGCAGGTCGTGCAGCTGGTGGAGAAACCGGCTGAGCCAAAGAGCAACCTGGCGCTGGTGGGCATCTATATGTTCACCGCGGCCATCCATGAATGCACCAACGCCATCAAACCCTCGCCACGCGGCGAGCTGGAGATAACCGACGCCATCCAGTGCCTGATCGACAACGGCAAGCGCGTCGAGCCCCACGTGGTCAGCGGCTGGTGGAAGGACACCGGCAAGCTGGAAGACATGCTGGAGGCCAACCGCCTGATCCTGGATGCGCTCGACACGGATATAAGAGGCAACGTTGAAGATTCGGAGATCCACGGCCGTGTCGTCATCGAAGATGGCGCCAAGGTAAGCGGCTGCACCATCCGTGGGCCGGTCATCATCGGCGAGCGCACGGTAGTGCATGACTGCTACATCGGGCCGTATACTTCCGTTTACAGCGATTGCGAGATCAGGAATTCCGAAATCGAGCATTCGATCATCCTGGAGCAGAGCCAGGTCCTGGACCTGCGCGGCAGGATGGAAGGCAGCCTGATCGGCAAGAACGTGCGCATCGTACGGCTCGACCAGAAACCCAAGGCCTACCGTGCGGGATGTTCCCGCGTACCGGCTGTCGAAGACCTGAAGTGAAGCGGGAACATCCCGCTCGGACCGCACTCAGCAGGAGGCAATATGATAGAAGGCGTCAAGACCAAGAAATTAAGAGTCATCCCCGACGAGCGCGGCCGGCTGGCCGAGATGCTGCGCGCTGACGACGACCTCTTCATCAAGTTCGGCCAGTGTTACATGACCACTACCTACCCCGGCGTGGTCAAGGCCTGGCACTTCCACAAGATCCAGACAGATAATTTTGTGGCGATAACCGGCATGTTCAAGGTGGCCCTTTACGACGACCGCGAGGATTCGCCCACCCACGGCGAGGTCAATGAGTTTTTCCTAGGCGATTACAACGCCACCCTGCTGCAGATCCCGCCGGGGGTCTATCATGGCTGGAAGTGCATCAGCGAACGCGAAGGCATCGTCGTCAACGTCTCCACCGAGATGTACAACTACGACAGCCCCGACGAATACCGGCTCCCCTTCGATACCGACAAGATCCCGTATGACTGGGATATTGTGATGGGATGATGCAGTCTTGAGAATCCTTGTCATCGGCGCGGCCGGGCAACTCGGCCACGACCTCCTGAAGGTCTTTTCCCCGGAGCATGA